>CBIHMQ010000039.1:0-12677 GCA_966211075.1 uncultured bacterium | reverse complement strand
CCGCGCTCCCGCTCCCAAGCGGACTCGCAGCACCGCCCAGCGCGCCGTCGCCGGCGGCCAGCTGATCCCGATCGCGGTCGGCCGCACCGCCGTCGCGGTCAGCCAGCTGCCGGACTCGGGCCTGGTCGTCCGCCTCACCCGCGGCCGCGCCTGGATCGCCGTGCTCGGCGTCCTGCTCGTCGGCATCGTCGCCCTCAACGTCGTCACCCTCAGCTTCGCCGCCTCCTCGGGCAAGACCGACGAGGCGATCACCGCCCTCGACCAGGAGAACTCGATCCTGCGCGGGCGCGACGCCCGCCTCTCCGGCATCGGCGCCGTCCGCAACGCCGCCGTCCCGCTTGGCCTGACGATGCCGAACACCGAGGAAATCCACGTCACCGAAGCTGGTCCCCGGGACGTCGCCACGGCCGCGGCCCGGCTGGCCGCCGCGGGGCCGTAGGGCGGGCCGCGGATGCGCTTGATCGAGCGCCGCATCGGCCTGCTGTTCGCCGCTTTCCTGCTCTGCTTCCTCGTCATCGTCGGCCGCGCCTTCTGGCTGCAGGGCGTGCAGGGCTCGCGGCTGGCCTCCGAAGCCGTCACCCAGCAGACCGACCTCGTCACCGTTCCCGGCCTGCGCGGCAGCCTGCTCGACCGGCGCGGCCACGAGCTCGCCGCCTCCGAGGACGCGGCGACGATCTACGCGACCCCGTACCAGGTCAAGAACCCGCCCAAGGCGGCCGAGGAGATCGCGCCAATCCTGGGGCTGGACGAGCAGGACGTGCTGGAAGCGCTGACCGCCGAATCGGGCTTCTCCTACATCGCCCAGAAAGTCGGGCTCGGCGCCGCCGCCAAGGTCGAAGCGCTTGACCTGGAAGGGATCGGCCAGCTCCCCGACAGCCGCCGCACCTACCCGCAGGGGGAAATGGCCGGCCAGGTGATCGGCTCGGTCGGCTCCGAAAACCAGGGCCTGACCGGGCTCGAGGCCGGCGAGGAAGACGTCCTCAAGGGCGAAGACGGCGAGCGCAGCATCGTCCGCGATGCACTCGGCGACCCGATCCGCCTGGAAACCGTCAAGGAAGCGAGCGACGGCGAAGACATCCAGCTCACCCTCGACCCGGTGATCCAGGAGAAGACCGAACGGGCGCTGGCCGAGGTCGGCGAAACCTTCGTGCCGAAGGGGGCGACGGCGATCGTCGTCGAACCGCAGAGCGCTGAAATCCTGGCCCTGGCCAACTGGCCGCCAGTCGACCCCAACGACCTCTCGGGGGCCAGCAACGAAGACCTGATGAACCGCGCGACCGGCTTCAACTACGAGCCCGGCTCGACCTTCAAGGCGTTCACGGTCGCGGCGGCGCTCGAGGACAAGCAGGTCACGCCGACCTCGGCCTTCACGCTGCCGCCGACGATCCAGGTCGCCGACCGGACGATCGAGGAGTCGCACCCGCGCGGCACCGAAACCCTCAGCGTCGGCGAAATCCTCGCCCATTCCTCGAACGTCGGCGCGGTGACGATCGGGCTGGAGCTGGGCGCGACCAGCTTCAGCAAATGGATCCAGCGTTTCGGGTTCGGGCGCCAGACCGGCGTCCAGTTCCCGGCTGAGGAAATCGGCATCGTCCCCTCGCTCGACGAATACTCCGGCTCGACGATGGGCAACCTGCCGATCGGCCAGGGCCTGGCGGTGACGCCGATGCAGATGATCGCCGGCTACAACGCGATCGCCACGGACGGGAGGCTGCGGCCGCCGCGGCTGATCAAACGGATCGGCGAGGAACCGGTCCATGAGCCGCGCGGCAAGCGCGTGATCAGCCCCGTCGTCGCCGCCGAGGTGCGGGAAATGCTGGAGGGCGTGCTCGCCGCCGGCGGCACCGCGTCCGAGGTCAGCGTCCCCGGCTACACCCTGGCCGGCAAGACCGGCACCGCCGAGGTCGCCGAAAACGGCACCTACTCGGAGACCAAGTACGTCGCCTCCTTCATCGGCTTCGCGCCGGCCGACAACCCGAGGCTGCTGGCCGCGGTGATCGTCGACCAGCCGCAGGGCGACATCTACGGCGGCTCGGTGGCTGCCCCCGCCTTCGGACAGATCGCCAGCTTCGCCCTGCCCTATATGGGCGTGGCGCCCGAATAGGCCACCCGGCCGGCTTCCTAGAATCGCGGCCGATGAGGCTCGACGAGCTTGTCTCGGAACTCCAGGGCGCGCGGATCGTCGGCGGCGACCCCGGCGCGGAGGTGACCGCGCTCGCCTACGACAGCCGCCGGGTCGGCCCCGGGACGCTGTTCTTCTGCGTGCGCGGCGAACGCGCCGACGGGCACCGGTTCGGCCCGCGGGCGGTCGCGGACGGGGCGGTCGCGCTGGTCGTCGAGGAAGAGCTGGCGGTCGCGGTGCCGCAGGTCCTGGTCGGCGACGCCCGGGCGGCAATGGCGCCGCTGGCGGCCCGGTTCCACGGCGACCCGACCGCGGAGCTGCGGGTGGTCGGGGTGACCGGCACCAATGGCAAGACGACCACCGCCTTTTTAATCCGCGAGATTCTCGAGTCGGCGGGGATCCAGTGCGGGCTGATGGGGACCGTGAAGCAGGTGGTCGGCGGCGCCGAGGAGGAGGTCGAGCGGACGACGCCGGAGGCGATCGAGCTGCAGGCGACCTTCCGCCGCATGCTTGGGGCCGGCGACTCGGCCTGCGCGATCGAGGTTTCCTCCCACGCGATGGCCCTGCACCGCGCCGACGCGATCCACTTCGACGTCGCCGTCTTCACCAACCTCACCCAGGACCACCTCGACTTCCACGCCGACATGGAGGACTACTTCGCGGCCAAGCGGCTGCTGTTCGCCGCCGGGCCGCGGGTCGCGATCGTCAACGTCGACGACGAGTACGGGCGGCGCCTGGCGCGGGAATTCGAGTGCGTGACGTTTTCCGTGGAAGGGAACGGGGCGGACTACCGGGCCGAGGGGGTCGGCTTCGACGCCGGCGGCGCCTCCTTCACGGTCAACGGCGAGACGGCCGTGCGCACGCGTCTCCCGGGCCACTTCAACGTCTCCAACGCGTTGGCGGCGTTCGTCGCCGCGGTCTCGATGGGCGTTGGGCCCGACGCCGCCGCCCGGGGCCTCGCCGGCGCGGAGCCGCCGCCGGGCCGCTTCGAGCCGATCGACGAGGGGCAGGGGTTCACGGTCCTGGTCGACTACGCGCACACGCCCGACTCGCTGGAGAACGTGCTGCGGGCGGCGCGGCGGCTGACCGAGGGGCGGCTGATCTCGGTCTTCGGGGCCGGCGGCGACCGCGATCGCGACAAGCGGCCGAAGATGGGCCGGGCCGGGGCGGAGCTCTCCGACCTGGCGATCGTCACCTCCGACAACCCCCGCTCCGAGGAGCCGGCGGCGATCGTCGCCGAAGTGCTGGCCGGGGCGGAGGAGGGAGGCGCCGAGCTCGAGAGCGAGGTCGACCGCCGCGCCGCGATCGCGCTGGCGCTGGGCCGCGCTCGTCCCGGCGACACCGTCGTGATCGCCGGCAAGGGCCACGAGCAGGGCCAGGAGTTCGCCGAGGGCCGCAAGGTCCCCTTCGACGACCGCCTCGTCGCCCGCGAGGAGCTGCGCACGCTGGGCAGCGCGGCATGAAGCTGACCCCGGCCGAGATCGTCTCCGCGCTCGGCGCCGCCGTTCTCGCCGAAGGCCCCCCGGAGCCGCCGCGCCGGGCGGTCATCGCCTCCGCCGAGGCCGGCCCCGGCGACCTCTTCTTCGGCCTCCGCGGCGCCAACCGCGACGGCGGCGAGTTCGCCCCGGCGGCGATCGAGTCCGGGGCGTGGGGCGTGGTCGTCGGTCCCGGACTGCGGTTGTCCCTGGTCCGGGATAGCCAGACAAAGGACAACCGCACCCCCGGGGACGGCGCCTGGGTCTTCGTCGTCGACGACCCGCTGGCCGCCCTGCAGGCGCTGGCACGGGCGGAGCGGCGGGCGCTCGGGACGAGGGTGGTCGGGGTGACCGGCTCGGTCGGCAAGACCTCGGTCAAGGACATCGCCCGGGCGCTGCTGCCGGGCCGGGTCCACGCCAACCGCGAGAACCTCAACACCGAGATCGGGCTGCCGCTGACGATCCTCGAAGCGCCCGGCGACACCGAGACGCTGGTCCTGGAGATGGCGATGCGCGGCCCCGGCCAGATCGCCGAGCTGGGGGCGATCGCCGAGCCGGAAGTGGCGGTGATCACCAACGTCGGTCCCGTCCACGTCGAGCTGCTCGGCTCGGTCGAGGCGATCGCCGCCGCCAAGGCCGAGGTGATCGATTTCCTCCCGGACGATGGCACCCTGGTCGCCCCGGACGAGGCCGGCGTGCTGGAGCCGCACCTGGCCCGAGCGCCGCGGCTGCTCCGCTTCGGGCCGGGCGGCGACGTCGCGGCCCTGGAGCACCGGGTCGAGGAGGGGGTGACCGAGGCGCGGATCGCCACGCCCGGCGGTGAGACGACCTTCCACCTGCCCTTCAGCGAGGCCCACAACCTCACCAATGCCCTCGCCGCGATCGCCGCCGGGGTGGCGTTAGGCGCCGACCCGGCCGAGATGGCCGACCGCGCTGCGAGCATAGGATTCTCGCGCTTCCGCGGCGAGCGCCTCCAGCTCGGTGACGGGATTCTCCTCGTGAACGACTGCTACAACGCCAACCCGGTCTCGATGCGCGCCGCGCTCGATCACCTCGCCGCGCTCGGGGCCGAGCGGACCGTCGCGGTGCTGGGTGAGATGGCCGAGCTCGGTCCCGGCGCCCCCGGCTACCACGGCGAAGTCGGCGAGCACGCCCGTGCCCACGGGATCGACTTCGTGGTCGGGGTCGGCGAGCCGGCCCGCGCCTACGGGCCCGACGAGCTGGTCGGCACCCCCGAGGAAGCGGCGGAGCTGCTGGCGGAGCGGCTGGAAAGCGGCGACGCGGTGCGGGTCAAGGGCTCCCGCTCGGCCGGCCTCGAGGCCGTCGCCGAGGCCCTCGAGGAGATGCTCTGATGGGCGAAGTCCTGATCGCCGGCATGGCGGCGATGCTGATCTGCATCTTCCTGGGGCCGAAATTCATCGAATACCTGCGGGTGCGCGAGTTCGGCCAGCACATCCGCGAGGACGGCCCTCAGGAGCACCACGCGAAGGCCGGGACGCCGACGATGGGCGGCCTGATCATCTTCGTCTCGATCTGCGTCCCCTACCTGGTCCTCTCCGAGCGCGACGCCCAGAGCCTCACCGTCTTCGGGGTCGCCCTCGGCTGCGCCGGGCTGGGCTTTGCCGACGACTTCATCAAGATCGTCAAACGCCGCTCGCTGGGGCTCGCGGCGCGCTGGAAGATCCTCTTCCAGGTCTTCCTCGCCCTGGCCCTCTGGTGGGTGGCACGTCACGAGGTCGGTCTGGAGCCGATCCTCTACTTCCGGATCGGCGACGGCAGCATCGACCTCGGCCCGGTCCTCTACTTCGTGCTGGTCTTCCTGGTCCTCTCCGGCTTCTCCAATGGGGTCAATCTCACCGACGGCCTCGACGGCCTCGCCGCCGGCTGCTGCGCGATCGTCCTGCTCGCCTACACGGCGATCTCCTTCGTCGCCAACGGCCAGCAGGACCTGGCGCTGCTCTCCGCCTGCCTGGTCGGCGCCTGCATCGGCTTCCTCTGGTTCAATGCCTTCCCGGCCTCGATCTTCATGGGCGACACCGGCTCGCTCGGGTTAGGCGGGGCGATCGGGGCCCTGGCGGTGATGACCCAGACCGAGGTGCTGCTGTTGATCATCGGCGGCATCTTCGTGATCGAGGCCGCCTCGGTGGCGATCCAGGTCTTCTCCTTCAAGGCTTTCCGGCGCCGGGTCTTCCTGATGGCCCCGCTCCACCATCACTTCGAGATGATGGCCTGGTCGGAGACGAAGATCATGCTGCGCTTCTGGATCGTCGCCGCGGTCTGCTCGGGGATCGGCTTCACCCTGTACCAGCAGTCGATCGGCTGATCGCCGCCACGATCGCCGCCACCGAGGCCTCGCCGGCCTCTTCGACCGGCTCGGTGCTGCGCAGCGCCCGGCTCAACACGAAGGCGCCCTCCAGCCCGGCCAGCATCTGGATCACCAGCGCCCGGGCCCGGTCGCGGGGGATGCCCTCCATCTCGAAGCGGGCGGTGCCGCCCTCGATCCAGGCGTCGAAGACCTCGGCGCAGGCCTGCCGCAGCTCCTCGTCGGTGCTGGCGGTCTCCAGGGCCACGGTGGCGATCGGGCAGGCGTCGGCGTAGTCGGTTTCGACCAGGGTCTCGGCGGCCCCCTCGAAGAACGCCCGGATGCCCTCGGCGAGCTCCACCTCCGGCCCGGCGAACTCCCCCAGCAGCAGCCCGTACAGCGCCCCCGAGCGCCGCACCGTCTCCGCCCCCAGCTCCGCTTTCCCGCCTGGGAAGTGGTGGTAGAGCGACCCGAACGGCGCCCCGGCCTCCGCGAGGATCTCCTTCACCCCCGTCCCCATGTACCCCTGGCGGCGAAACAGCTCGCCGCTGGCATCAAGAATCCGCTCTTTCGTCTCGCCAGCCATCCGTCTCCCCGGGGGCGTGTCTGAGCTGAGGGGTCGTATTTGACGCGTTTCCTCAGACACCCCTCCGGAAATCGATGATAGCTTGGGGTTTCACTAGAGCGATCTATCTAGTCGAGAGCGAGAGGGAGGTTGCGAGATGGCGGAGGTCGAGCTGGCGGCGGGGGTCGTCGAGTACGGGGATACCGGTGGGCCGGGGCCGCCGGTGGTGATGCTGCCGGGGCTGGGGATGGACGGGCGGCTCTGGCACGGCGTGATCGAGCAGCTGCGGGACGAGTACCGCTGCCTGACGCCGGTGCTGCCGTTCGGGGCGCACCGGCAGCCGATGCGGGCCGACGCGGACCTCTCGCTGGTCGGGGTGGGACGGATCGTCGCCGACTTCCTCGCAGCGCTCGATCTGCGCGACGTCGCCCTCTGCTTCAACGACTGGGGCGGAGCCCAGACGATGATCGCCGACGGCGGCATGGACCGGGTCGGCCGCCTCGTCCTCGTCTCCTGTGAGACTGAGGGCAACTACCCGCCGGGGTTGGCCGGCAACGCCGCCTGGGTCTCGGCGAAGCTGCCGGGCGGGCTCTCGATCATGCGGCAGACCCTGAAGACCCCGTGGCTGCGGCGGCTGCCGATGGTCTACGGGCAGATGAGCAAGCGCGGCATCCCCGAGGAGCTGATGCAGAGCTGGCTGGAGCCGCTCGTCCGGTCCGAGATCCGCCGCGACCTCCGCAAGTACGCCGGCGACGCGATGCGCGGCAAGAAGGCGATCCGGGCGGCGACGCCGGCGCTCCGTTCCTTCGAGCGTCCCGTCCTCGTCGTCTGGGACAGCGAGGGGAAGATGATGCCCAACGCCGAGGGCCGCAAGCTCGCCGAGGCCTTCCCGGACTCCCGCTTCGTCGAGCTGCCCGACTGCTTCACGCTTGTCCCGCTCGACCAGCCGCTGGCGCTCGCCGGGGCGATCCGCGACTTCCTCGAACGGCCCGCCGCCGCGGCCGCCTGACAGGGGCGCCGCCGCCCGTCGCGAAGATAGGCGGGATGAGGGTCCCGCCCCCCAAGCAGATCCGCCCGCCGCTGCCGCGGGGCCCGTTCCTGGTCGTCGGGCTGGCTCGCTCGGGGATCGCGGCGGCCCAGCTGCTGGCCGGCCGCGGCGAGACGGTCGTCGGCGTCGATTCCGGGTTTCCCGAGGGGGCGGCAGGACTTCGCGAGGCCGGCGTCGAAGTGTTTACGGATTCGGATGGATTGGTGCTGCTCGACGGAGTACGGACGGTCGTGAAGAGCCCCGGGGTCCCGCGGGAGGCGCCGGTGATCGTCGCGGCGCTGGAGCGCGGGATCGAGGTGATGGGCGAGCTGGAGCTGGCCTGGCGGGCGCTGCCGAACCGGTTCCTCGCCGTGACCGGGACCAACGGCAAGACCACCGTCGTGGAGATGCTCGGCCACGTCTACCGCACCGCCGGCGAGCCGGTCGCGGTCGCCGGCAACGTCGGCACGCCGCTCTCCTCGCTGCCCGGCGCCCTCGACCCCGACGCCACCGTGGTCTGCGAGTGCTCGAGCTTCCAGCTCGAAGACACCCTCGAGTTCGCCCCCGAGTGCGGCGTCTTCCTCAACCTCGCCCCGGACCACCTCGACCGCTACGACGGCCTGCCCGATTACCTCGCCGCGAAGCTGCGGATCTTCGCCAACCAGGGCAACGACGACGTCGCCGTCTACAACGCCGACGACCCGGAGCTGGCCGGCACCGACCTCGGCGGCTGCGCCCGCCGGATCTCCTTCTGCGTCGGCGACGCGCCCGACTGCGAGGTGGCGCTGGCCGAGGGGACGATCTTCTACGACGGCGAGCCGCTGCTGCGGGTCGAGGAGCTGGGCGTGGTCGGCGAGCACAACGTCGCCAACGCGATGGCCGCCGCCGCGGCGGCGCTGACGATGGGACTCGACCGCGAGGCGGTCCGCGAGGGGCTGCGCAGCTTCGCCGGTGTTCCGCACCGGCTCGAGCCGGTCGCCGAGCTCGGCGGCGTCCGCTTCGTCAACGACTCGAAGGCGACCAACGTCGCCTCGGCGATCGTCGGCATCCGCGCCTTCGAGGGCGGCGTCCACGCGATCCTCGGCGGCAGCGAGAAGGGCGAGCCGTACGAGCCGCTGCTCGACCCGGTCCGCGAGCGCTGTCGCGCCGTCTACCTGACCGGCGCCTCGGCCGAGCGCCTCGCCGAGGCCCTCGCCCCGGCGATCGCCGCCGGCGTCGCTCTGCACCGCGGTGAGGACTTCGAGGACGCGGTCCGCCGCGCCGCCGCCGCGGCCGCGCCCGGCGAGACGGTCCTGCTCTCGCCGGCCTGCGCCAGCTTCGACGCCTTCGAGAACTTCGAGCGCCGCGGCGAGCGCTTCCGCGAGCTCGTCGAGGAGCTCAGTTGAGCGCCCGCGCCCTCTCGCTCGGCGGCCTCGGCGATCTCATCGGCCGCCCCGCCAAGTCGAAGCCGAAGCGAGGGAAGGGCCGCGGCAAGTCGAAAGCGGCGGCGCGCCGCAAGGCGGTGCCGGCCGAGTACAGCATGCTGCTGACCGCGACCCTCTGCCTGCTGGCGCTGGGCGCGGTGATGGTCTTCTCGGCCAGCTCGACGACCCGGATCCTCCAGGACGGCGGCCTCTCCGACAGCGCCTTCTACCTGAAGCGGACGCTGCTGTTCGGGACCGTCGGGCTGATCGCCATGCACCTGGTCGCCCGCCACAAGTTGAGCGTGATCCGCAACCTCACCCCGGCGCTGGTCGCCGTCGCCTTCTTCCTGCTCTGCGCGGTCCTGGTCGCCGGCAACAACGTCAACGGCGCGACCCGCTGGCTCGGCTCCGGCTTCCTGCAGATCCAGCCCTCGGAGATCGCCAAGGTGGCGCTGATCTTCTACGGCGCCGACATGCTCGCCCGCAAGCCGAAACGGGCGCGCTCGATCGAAGGGTTCATGCCGTTCCTGCTGGTCGTCGGGGCGGCGGCGATGCTGATCATGCTGGAGCCAGACATGGGCACGACGATGGTGACGACCTTCGCCGTCGGCGCCACCCTGATCGCGGCCGGCGCCCGGCCCCGCGACCTCGGCCTGATCGCCCTCGGGATCGCCTTCCTGGCTCTGGTGATGACGATCGTCGAGCCCTACCGGATGGCCCGCCTGACCGGCTTCCTCAACCCCGGCGCCGACGCCCACGGGGCCGGCTTCCAGGCCGCCCAGGCGAAGATCGCGCTCGGCTCCGGCGGCCTGCTCGGGGTCGGGATCGGCAACGGCGTCCAGAAGGCCTTCTACCTGCCCGAGGCGCACACCGACATGATCTCCGCGGTGATCGGCGAGGAGCTGGGGATGGTCGGCATCCTCGGCGTCGTCGGGCTGTTCGGGATGTTCGGCTACGCCGGCTTCAAAGTCGCCCAGAAAGCGAAAGACAACTACGGGAAGATCCTCGTCGCCGGGCTCACCTCGATGGTCCTCGCCCAGGCGACGATCAACCTCTTCGCGGTGATGGGGCTGGCGCCGCTCACCGGGGTGCCGCTGCCCTTCGTCTCCTACGGCGGCAGCAGCCTGATGACCAACCTGCTCGTCGTCGGCGTGATCCTCAACGTCGCCCGCGGCGGCACCGCCCGCGCCGCCCGGACCTCGACCACCGGCACTGGCAAACTGCGCGTCGTCAACGGCGGGCGCCGGCCCGCGCAAAGGAGCCGAGCCAAAGGTGCCATCAGGAAAGCCCAGGGTCGTAGTGGCGGCGGGGGGAACCGCGGGCCACGTGGTGCCCGCAATGGCGGTCGCCGCCGAGCTTCGGGCTAGCGGCGCCGAGGTCTCCTTCCTGGGAACTCGCGATCGGATCGAGGCCGAGCTGGTCCCGGCCGCCGGCTATGAGATCGACTTCGTCAAGGTGCGGGGGATCGACCGCCGCAACCCGCTGCGCGCCGCCCGGGCCGGGTTCGAGGCGCTTGGCGCGGTCGCCGCGGCCCGAAAGGTTCTGCGCGACCGGGACGCCGACGTGGTGATGGGAGGTGGCGGCTTCGTCGCCGGCCCGGCCGGCCTGGCGGCGACGCTGACCGGGACGCCGCTGGTCCTCACCGAGGCCGACAGCCACCTCGGCCTCGCCAACCGGCTGCTGGCCGGGCGGGCGCGGCGGGTCTGCCTGGCCTTCCCGATCGAGGGCCGCGAGGGCGAGCGCTACCTGGTCACCGGCCGGCCGGTCCCGGAGGCGGTGGTGCGGGCCGAGCGCGGCG
This sequence comes from uncultured bacterium, assembly GCA_966211075.1. GTDB lineage: Bacteria > Actinomycetota > Thermoleophilia > Solirubrobacterales > 70-9 > VAYN01. Next base: position 1,985 of record CBIHMQ010000039.1, on the reverse strand, counting down.
CCGCCCGCGAGCGCTTCGGGGTCGACCCCGCGGCCCGCTGCCTGCTGGTGATGGGAGGCAGCCAGGGGGCCCGCTCGATCAACCTCGCCGCGATCGAGGCCTTCGCCGAGCGGGACGGCCGTGGCTTTCACGTCCTCCATCTGGCCGGTAGGAGGGATTTCGGCGAGCTGAAAGCTCGGCTCGCAGCCGCTCCATATAAGGAGCGCTACACGCTGCTCGCCTACGAGCCCGACCTCGGCGACGTGCTGGCCGCCTCCGACCTGGTGCTGGGCCGCTCCGGCGGCTCGATCTTCGAGGTGACCGCGGCCGGCCGCCCGGCGATCCTCGTCCCCTACCCGTACGCGACCGCCGACCACCAGACCGCCAACGCCGCCTGGATGGAGCGGGGCGGGGCGGCGACCGTCGTCCGCGACGAGGAGCTCGACGCCGATCGGCTGTGGCGGGATGTCGCGGCGATTCTGGATGACGCGGCGCAGCTGGAGAAGATGAGCGCGGCGTCGCGGGCTCTCGCCAAGCCCGACGCGGCGCGCCGGATCGCCGACCAGGTGCTGGCGGCGGCGAAGGGGTCGGGATCGTGAGCGGGCGCGACTGGGCCGGGCGGCGGCTGCATTTCATCGGCGTCGGTGGCGCCGGGATGAGCGGGCTGGCGCTGGTCTGCGCGCGGCTCGGCGCGACCGTGACCGGCAGCGACCGAGCCGACTCCTCTTACCTGGAGCGTTTGCGGGATGCCGGCCTGGCCCCGGTCGTCGGCCACGACGCCGCCAACCTCCCGGAGGGGGCCGAGGTGGTGGTCTCGACCGCGATCGCCGCCGACAACCCGGAGCTGGCCCTGGCGCGCGAGAGCAGGGTCGAGCCGATCCACCGCGGCGCCCTGCTCGCTCAGCTCTGCGCCGAGAAGCGGCTGATCGCCGTCGCCGGCACCCACGGCAAGACGACCACGACCGCGATGCTGGCCTGGGCGCTGCGGGCGATCGGGGCCGAGCCGGCCTTCTTCGTCGGCGGCGAGGTGCCGGGCCTGGGCGCCGACGGCGCCGCCGCCAACGCCGGCTGGGGCGATGGGGAGTGGGTCGTCGCCGAGGCCGACGAGAGCGACGGCAGCTTCCTCGACCTGGTGCCCGAGGTCGCCGTCGTCACCAACGTCGAGATGGACCACCACACCCGCTGGGGCTCGCTGGCCGAGCTGCGCGGGGCATTCGAGCGCTTCGTGGCGCCGGCTGCCGGCCTGGCCCTGCCATCCGCGGTCGACGCCGACCGGCGCTCACCGGCCCCGGATTCCGCGGGCGGGCCGGGTGAGGCCTCGCCGGCCGGCGGCTCGACCGCGGCGGCGCTCGGCGGCGCCGCGGCGCTCACCGGCGGCGACGGTGCCCGCGTCCTCCGCTTCGCCCCGGACGCCCCCGGCCCCGCCGTCCTGCCGCTGGCAGTGCCAGGCCGCCACAACCTGCTCAACGCCCGCGCCGCCCTTGCCGCGATCGAGCTGGCCGGGCTCGACGTCGCGGCGGCCGCGGCCGCGCTCGCCGACTTCCCCGGCGTCAGGCGCCGGCTCGAGCTAAAGGGGGCCCGCAACGGCGCCCGCGTCTACGACGACTACGCCCACCACCCGACCGAGGTCCGCGCCGCGCTCTCGGCCCTTCGCGAGCTGCAGCCGCCGCCGGAGCGCCTCGTCACCGTCTTCCAGCCGCACCTCTACTCGCGCACCAAGGCGCTGGCGACAGAGTTTGGCGCCGCCCTGGCCCTGGCCGACGAGGTCGTCGTCCTCGACGTCTATCCCGCCCGCGAGGAGCCGGTCGGCGAGCTGGCGGGGGTCAGCGGCCTGCGGGTCGCCGAGGCGGCCGCCGACCGCGCCGGCGGCCGCCCGGTCTGGTGGCTGCCGCGCGCCGATCAGGCCCGGGAGGCCCTGGCGGACCGCCTCGGCCCAGGCGACGTCCTCGTCACGATCGGCGCCGGCGACGTCTTCAAGCTCGGCGAGGGGCTCGTCGAGGCGGGGG
>CBIHMQ010000038.1:0-13276 GCA_966211075.1 uncultured bacterium | reverse complement strand
TCCACCGCCCGAGCCACCCCCCACCAGCGACGGATCAGTGGAGTTCGCTCCGCGCTGACCCGAGGGGCGGATACCCCTCCGAACGGCTTGTACTTCTTCGGCAGCCGGCTCTAGGACTGCTCCTCACGATCCACCGAAGCAAGTTGAGAGAGGAGGGGTATCCGCCCCTCGGGCCACCCCGACGTTTCGAACTGCCCTATAGTCCCTCGCCGCTTTGGCAGCCCCACGCGAATACGAGCTTGTTTTGATGCTGGATCCCCAGCTGGACGCCCCCGCGCGCGACGCGCTGGCGCAGGAGGCCCGTGGCCAGATCGAGGCCAGCGGCGCCCTCAAACACGAGAACGTCTGGGGCTTGCGGAAGATGGCTTACGAGATCGACCGCCGCACCGAGGCCGACTACCGCTGGTTCCGCTTCGAGGCGCCCAGCGAGCTGCTCGACTCGCTCGACCACAACCTGAAGATCGCCGACGGCGTGATGCGCTTCCGGATCTTCAAAGTCGATCCCGACGCGCCGGTGATCGTGCCGCCCGCGGTTGCCGCCCCGGGTCCTCGCGAGCGCACCGGCGCCCGCGAGGAGAGCGGCGACGGCGCCGCCGACGAGTCCGGCGAGTAGCCGACTTACCCCCGCTGTTTGCGGAAATGCCCGCCCCGAGGGGGAGGGATCGCGCCGCTGCCGCTCTTAGACTGAGGTCCAGCAAACGATTTCAGAGGAGTTGAGAGCCTTGGCGGCTTCGAACGTGAACGTTGTGGTCATCACCGGGAACCTGACCCGGGACCCCGAGCTGCGCAGCACCGGGGGCGGAACTTCAATCTGCAAGCTGCGGGTGGCGGTCAACAGCCGCCGCAAAGACGGACAGTCGGGCGAATGGATCGACAAGCCGAACTACTTCGACGTCACGGTCTGGGGCGCGCAGGGCGAGAACTGCGCCAATTACCTGTCGAAGGGCCGCCCGGTGGCGATCGAAGGCCGGCTCGACTGGCGCGAGTGGGACGACCAGTCCGGGAACAAACGGCAGAGCGTCGAGATCATCGCCAACACGGTCCAGTTCCTCGGCTCCCGTGACGGCGCCGGCGGCGGCCCGGGCAATGGCGGGAACGGCGGCAACGGTGGGAACGGCGGCGGCTTCAGCCCCCAGAGCGACGTCCCCGCCGACACCTCCGACTTCGCCGGCGCGCCCTCGGGCGGCGGCGGAGGCGGCAGCGAAGACGACATCCCCTTCTAGCCCTGAAGTGCCATTGGGCGCGGCTTCTGTAGGATTCCGCGCCCAATGGCACGAGCTAGAGAGTCTTCTACGAGCAGTCCCCGCCGCGGTCGTCGCGGCCAGGACCGCACCCGCCCGCGCAAGTACACGCGGGTCAACGCCGAGACGGTCGACTACAAGGACCTCAACCTGCTGCGGCGCTTCCTCTCCGACAAGGGGAAGACGCGCGGACGGCGGGTCACCGGTCTTTCCCGCCGTCACCAGCGGCAGCTTTCGGTGGCGGTGAAGCGGGCGCGCGAGATCGCCCTGCTTCCCTACGTCGGAGAGCGCTGATGGCGCAGGCGATCCTGCTGCAGGACGTCGAGTCGCTCGGGGAGCGCGGTCAGGCGATCGACGTCGCCCCCGGCTACCTGCGCAACTTCCTGATTCCGCGCAAGCTGGCTCAGCCGGCCACCCCGGCCGCGCTGGAGGAAGCGCAGCGCCGTCTCGAGGCGGCCGAAAAGGCCGAGGAACGTCGCCGCGAACGCGAAACGCAGGCTGCCGGGCTGCTCGGCAAAACCGTCCTCACGATCCACCAGCGTGCCGGCGAGGACGGCAAGCTGTTCGGCTCGGTCGGCGCCCGCGAGATCGTCGACGCGCTGGTCGAGGCCCGCGACCTGCGGATCGACAAACGCCAGGTCCGGCTCGAGCAGCCGCTGCGCGAAATCGGCACCTTCATGGTCGAGATCGAGCTCTCCGACGGCACCGTCGCCGCCGTGAAGACGATCATCGCCGAGGAGAAGTAAGCCCCTCCCCACCGCCGCGGTCGGCGGCGTCGCTAGGCTCGGGCGATGCTCTCGCCGCGCCTGCCGACCCGGATCCGCCGCCGCGCTCGCGCCCGCACGCGCTTCGGCTGGGCCCGCGCCGAGCGGGCCACGGTCGGGCTCGCCGTCGTCGCCCTGGGCGGCGCCGGCGCCGTGATGGCCGACCAGTTCGCGCGGATGCTGCGCCGCCGCGCGCACCAGCGCCAGGACCACGAGCCGCTCTTCGAGGCCGCCCCCGCGGCCGCCGTCGACACCGCCGCGGTCGCCGTCCGCGGCTACGTCGCGGCGCCGCGGGCCGAGACCGTCCTCTTCAACCTGCTGGCCGGCTTCCTCGGCTCCTTCACCCTGGTCCGCGTCTCGACCTGGGGGATCCGCGACCGCTGGTGGCCGTTCGGGAACGTCCGCGTCGGCGGCCGCCACATCCACCACTTCGTGCCGGGCATCCTGCTCGCCTTCACGGCCGGGACTGTGGCGCTGCTGACCGACGATGACGAGCTCGAGCAGCGGCTGGCGGTGCCGATGGGCGTCGGAATCGGCCTCACCTTCGACGAGGCGGCCCTTCTGTTGGACCTGAGGGACGTCTACTGGACCCGCGAGGGCCTGCTCTCCGTCCAGCTCAGCTTCGGCGCCACGGCGATCCTCAGCATCGCGATCATCACCCTGCGGATGCTGCGGCGCGGTGAGCGGCAACTGCTTTCTCCGGCAGTTGCAGGAACGCCCGTGGCCGCCGGTGCCGGGCTCTGATTGTCTAAGGCAACCTCGCCGATCTCGGCCCCTGCCGCCGGGTCGGCGCCTTAACTAGAGAGATGCCTCAGCCAACGACCAGCCACGTCCCGCCTCAGAACATCGAGGCGGAGGAATCGGTGCTCGGGGCGATGCTGGTCTCCGAGCCGACCCTGACCCGGGTGATCGACGAAGTGAAGCTGAATGCAGCCGACTTCTACCTCGACCGCCACCGGCTGATCTTCGACTGCGTCTACGACCTCTACGCGGCCTCGAAGCCGGTCGACGAGCTCTCCGTCGCCGAGTCGCTGACCCAGCGCAACCAGATCGACGAAGCGGGCGGCAAGCACTACGTCTCCGAGCTGGCCGCCAAGGTCCCGGCCGCCGGCAACGCCAAGCATTACGCCGAGATCGTCCAGCAGAACTCGCTGCTCCGTCGTCTACTCGGGGCTGGCCAGGAAATCCAGGGCTGGGTCAACGAGCGGGATGGCGAACCGCGCGAGCTTTCCGAGCGAGCCGAGAAGCTGCTTTTCGAAGTCGCGCACAAAGAGCAGGCCAGCGACTTCCGCATTCTCGGCGACATCCTTCACGACGAGGTGGACCGCCTCGAGAAGCTCTCGACCGGCGAGATGGAGATGACCGGAACGCCGGCCGGGTTTCGCGACATCGACGCGATCACCGGTGGCTTCCAGCCCGGCAACCTGATCATCGTCGCCGCCCGCCCGGCGATGGGCAAGAGCGCCCTGGTAGCCAACATCGCCGAAAACGTCGCGGTCAAGAACAACCAGCCGGTCGCCTTCTTCTCCCTCGAGATGTCCGAGGTCGAGCTTGCCCAGCGGTTTATCGCCTGCCGGGCGCGGATCTCAGGCGACAAGCTGCGCAAGGGTCAGGTCACCGAACGCGAATGGCCGAAGGTGCTCCGGGCCTGCAACGAGCTGGAAGAGGCGCCGCTCTGGTTCGACGACTCCTCTGATCTCGGGATCCTCGACCTGCGGGCGAAGGCGCGCCGCCTCCACGCCCAGGAACAGGAGCGCGGCGGGCTCGGGCTGATCATCCTCGACTACATGCAGCTGATGCGCTCCGACGACCACCGCGCCAACCGCGTCGAGCAGGTCGGGCAGATCAGTCGTGGGCTGAAGATCCTCGCCCGCGAGCTGGAGGTGCCGGTGGTGGCGATCTCGCAGCTCTCGCGCGCGCCCGAGCAGCGGACGCCGCCAAAACCGCAGCTCTCCGACCTGCGCGAGTCCGGACAGATCGAGCAGGACGCCGACGTCGTCGTATTCCTCTACCGCGCCGACTACTACCGCGACCCCGACGAGGAGCCGGACGGCCTGGCGGACGTGATCATCGCCAAGCACAGGAACGGCCCGATCGGGACCAGGCAACTGGTCTTTCTCGACCGCTTCCCGAAATTCGCCGACCACTCCCACCAGGAGGCGCCGATCGAGCAGCCGGCCGGCGAGGAGCCGCCCTACGCCGACGCCGCCGGGGCGGGACCTGACTTCTGATGCCCGCCGTCGCCCGCTCCGAGCCCTTCCGCGAACAGGCCTGCCCGCACGGGGTCTGCGACGGCAGCGGCTGGATCCTCGGCCCGGAGGACGTCGCCCGTCCCTGCGATTGCCGGGCCGAGCGGCTGCGGCGCGGCCAGGGCCGGGGTGTCGCCGCGGCGATCCCGCGTCGCTACCGCGGCGTCTCTTTCGACCGGCCGCCGATCTCCGACATGGCCCGCGACATGACCAGCCGCTTCGTCGTCGAGGCCTGCCGCGAATACGTCGCCGACCTCGACGACAACATCGATGAGGGGCGCGGCCTGTGGCTGATCGGCAACACCGGCACCGGCAAGACCAGCCTCGGCATGGTCGTCGCCAAGGCGGCGCTTGCCCAGGGCAAGACCGTCGGCGTCTACTTCGCGCCGAAACTGCTGACCCGGATCCGCCAGACCTTCCAGGAAACCGAGAGCGAGAACGCCTACGGCCAGCTGTTCGCGAAGCTGACCGCGCTCGACCTTCTCTACATCGACGACCTCGGCGCCGAGCGCCGCACCGACTGGGTCGTCGAGCAGCTCTACGCGGTGATCAACGAGCGCTACGAGGAACAGCGCTCGATGCTCGTCACCAGCAACGCGACCAGCGACGTCGCCGAGGGCCAGCGGCAGCTCGAAGACCAGATCGGCTCCCGCACGGTCTCCCGCCTGGTCGAGATTTGCGGCGACCCATTGCCCCTCTTCGGGCCCGACCGCCGCGTCGAAGCCAGGCAGCCGCGCGCGGTCGGCGAGTAGAACCAGGCAGAATCAACGCGGCAATGCCAGGCGTGGTCATAGTCGGCGCCCAGTGGGGCGATGAGGGGAAGGGCAAGATCACCGACCTGCTCGCGGACCGAGCGGGGATGATCGTGCGGTTCCAGGGCGGCAACAACGCCGGCCACACGATCGTCCGCGAAGGCAGGGAGTACAAGTTCCACCTGATCCCCTCCGGGATCCTCTACTCGGAAAAGACCTCCGTGATCGGCAACGGGGTGGTGCTCGACCCGCGGGTGCTGCTCGGCGAGATCGACGGGCTGAAACGGGCCGGGATCGACGTCGGCAACCTGCGGATCTCCGCCAACGCGCACCTGATCATGCCCTACCACGTGCTGCTCGACACGGCCGGGGAGACGAAACTGGGCAAGCTCTCGATCGGGACCACCCGGCGCGGGATCGGCCCCTGCTACGCGGACAAGGCGCTGCGGCTGGGGATCCGGGTCCAGGACCTGCTCGACGAGAAGATCCTGCGGACGAAGATCCGCGCCGCGCTGGAGCCCAAGCAGCAGGCGCTGCGCGAGCTCTCCGTGCAGCACCGCAAGCTCCGCAAGGAAGCGGGCGAGGAGGTCGCCAAGGTCGAGGCCGAGGCAGGGGACATCCCCGACCCCCGCCTCGACGTGCACGGAATGGTCGAAGAACACGTCAACTATGGCCACCGCCTCGAGCCCCACATCGCCGACACGGCCCGGCTCTGCTGGGACGAACTCGACCGCGGCGGCACGGTGATCTTCGAGGGCGCCCAGGCGGCACTGCTCGACCTCGACCACGGCACCTATCCCTTCGTCACCTCCTCCAACCCGATCGCCGGCGCGGCCTGCGTCGGCGCCGGCGTCGGCCCGGCCGACATCGACGAGGTCTGGGGGATCGCCAAGGCTTACGCGACCCGGGTCGGCGCCGGGCCGTTCCCGACCGAGCTGGAGGACGAGATCGGCGAGCGAATGGTCGAGCAGGGCCACGAGTTCGGGACCACGACCGGGCGGCGGCGGCGCTGCGGCTGGATGGACCTGGTGGCGCTGCGCTACGCGGTGCGGCTGAACCGGATGGACGCGCTGGCGATCACCAAGCTCGACGTGCTGCGCGGGCTCGGGCCGCTGCGGGTGGCGGTCCGCTACCGGTCCAAGGAGGGCGCGGTGCTGGACAGCTTCCCGTACCACCAGTCGATCCTCCACTCCGCCACACCGGAGTACGAAGAGCTGCCCGGGTTCGACGAGGACATCGGCGAGTGCCGCGAGGAGGCCGATCTGCCCGCCGCGGCGCGGGACTTCCTCGCCTTCGTCGCCGACTTCGCCGGGGTGCCGGTGCGGCTGGTCGGGGTCGGTCCCGATCGCGACCAGACGATCTGGCTCGGCTCCTAGCGGCGGCGGCGCCTCAGGGGAATTCGGACGGCGCCAGGCTGCCGACCTTCCACTCGCCGTCCTCCTCGACCATCGGCACGAAGAAGTCGGCGCCCTTGGGGCCGTGAAAGAGGGCGAAGCCGCGGTCGCCCTCGACGCGGAGGCTGGCGACCCCCGCGGTGACCGGGTTGGCTCGCGAGGAGCGCGGGATCGGCGCGGAGAGGGCCCCGATGAGCGCGGCGCAGCTCTTGCCTGTCAGTTTCGGCGAGGATTCGGCGAGCTGCTGGAGCGGTTGCGTGGCGGCTTCGGCCAGGTATTGGCAGCTCGCCTTCCAATCGGCGTCGGCACGTGCTTCCAGGTAGGCGACGAGGGACGCTTCGGCGGCTTCGAGCTCCTCGGCGTCGGCCTCCTCGCCGTAGTTCTGGATGCTGTTGTCGCCGCCGGCAGTCCGGAAGGCGGCACTGCCTTCTCCGGCGCTGGAGTCGCCACCGCTGTCGTCACCGGCCTGTTTCCCGTTGCCGCTGTCCTCGCCGCCCCGGGGAGCGGTGGTGGTGCCCTCGGTAGTCGTGGTGCCCCTCGCCGTGGTGGCGGTGGTCTCGTCGTCCCCGCCCCCGCACGCGACCAGGGCAAATGCGAGCAGCACGGCGATGGCAGCCGTCGACAAGGTCTTCACAGCAGTCCCTCCCATCGGTCGCCGGATATTAGGGAAGGAAGGCCGAAAGGAGCTCCGCACGATCTGGGTACTCACCGGTACAGCAGTGGGCGGCGAGGGCTCTTCTGGTCTACAGTCTCGATGTGGCTTCAAATAGACGTGCAGCCAAGTTGAACGAACGGCTGCCGAGGGGGAGACACGGTCTACCGAGGGAGGCGGTAACCGAATCCCAGCGCAACCGCATACACCAGGCGATGATCGAGGTCGTCTCCGAGCGTGGCTACCCGGAGACCCGGGTCGTCGACGTGATCGGCGTCGCCGGCGTCTCCCGCAAGACCTTCTACGAACTGTTCGACAGCAAGGAGGACTGCTTTCTCGCCGCCTACGACGTCCTCCTCGGCAACCTTTTGAGCGACACCGCCGAAGGCTTCGAGACCAAGCAGGGAGCGCCGTGGGCGGAGCGGGTCGCCGCCGGCCTGGGGGCCTTGCTCCAGCATCTCGCCGAGCACCCGGACGAGGCCCGCTTCGCGATCGTCGAGGTCCTCGCCGCCGGCCCGAAGGCGCTGGCCCGCCGCGACGCGGCGCTCCGCCAGTTCACCGGCTTCCTGGAGGCGGGGCGGGCCGAGACGGCGGTCGAGCTGCCCGGGATCACCTCGCTCTCGCTGGCCGGGGGGGTCAACGAGCTGCTCTACAGCGAGATCCTCCACGGCGCGGCGGCGCGGCTGCCCAGCCGCCTGCCGGATCTGATGTTTTGGATCACGCTGCCCTTCCTCGGCGCCGAGGGAGCTGCCGCCGAGCGTGAGCGCGTGCGACTCTCGATGATCGAGGGTTGAGCTGCAAGCAAAGTTGTTAAGGCGCTCTTTTGCGCGTTGCGACGGGTTTATTGACGAGCAGGGGGTGGTAGTTTGACCCGCTGGAGAGATAGTTCCACGCAAGTTTTCGACGGCTCAGGCTCCGACGGGCAGGCCGCAAAGGAGAGATATAGGGAAATGCGCAAGCACTTGATGATCGTCACGGCCCTCGCGGCCCTGATCGCGTTGACCGTGGCTGGCATCGCCACCGCGGAGAAGCCGGTCAAAGTCCGCGCCGGCAACCTCGAACTGACCTTCAACGGCGGCTTCACGCCGAAGAAGCTCTCGAAGACGAAGCAGACGCCGATCGCGCTGGACGTCGAAGGCCAGATCAAGACTCTCGACGGCACGCACCCGCCGGCGCTGAAAGAAGTCATCGTCGAAACCGACAAGAACGGCGCGATCAACGTCAAGGGTTACCCGGCCTGCACGTCGTCGAAACTGCAGTCGCAGGACAGCACCCACGCGAAAGCGATCTGCAAGGACGCAATCCTCGGCGAAGGCAAGACCGACGTGCAGATCCAGTTCCCCGAACAGGCGCCGATCCCGGTGAAAAGCCCGCTGATCCTCTTCAACGGCGGCGTCAAGGGCGGCACGACGACCCTGTTCGTCCACGCCTACATCACCGTCCCGACCCCGGCCGCGATCGTCACCACGGTCAAGGTCAAGAAGCACCCGAACGGTCGCTACGGCATCAAATCCGTCGCCTCGGTCCCGAAGATCGCCGGCGGCAGCGGTTCGGTGCTCTCGTTCAACCTGCACATCGACAAAAAATTCACCTACAAGGGCAAGAAGGTCAGTGTTCTGACCGCCAAGTGCCCCGACGGCAAGCTGCAGGCCAAGGGCACCGCTGTCTTCGCCGACGGCACCCGCGCGACCGGTGAGGTCGTCCGCACCTGCACGGGCAAGAAGTAGACACCTAGCCGGAGTCTCGTCCCGAGTACTTCTCAGGACAGGCAAGGTGAAAGGGGCGGCCGAGAGGCCGCCCCTTTTCTTTGCGCCCGAGGCCGGGCGATCGGGCACGCGTTTCGCCTCCAGATCAAGCGGGAATAGGAAGGGCGGCCACATGGCCGCCCTTCGCTTGCCGCCAGGGAGGAAGCGCAGGGTCGAGAAAAGGAGCTAGGGACATGCGCAAGCAACTCTCGATCGCCGCCGTTCTCATGGCCGTGGTCGCCTTGACGGTGGCAGGGGCCGCCGTTGCGGAGAAGCCGGTCAAGGTCCGCGCCGGCAACCTCGAACTGACCTTCAACGGGGGCTTCACGCCGAAGAAGCTCTCGAAGACGAAGCCGACGCCGATCAAGTTCAACATCTCGGGGAAGATCAGGACGCTCGACGGCAGTCATCCGCCGGCCCTGAAGGAATTCGTCCTCGAAGCGGACAAGAACGCCGGGATCGACGTCAAGGGCGTGCCGACCTGCAGGTCGGGGCAGCTCCAGTCCCGGGACAGCGCCGGGGCCAAAGCGGCGTGCCGGAAGGCGATCATCGGCACCGGCACCGCCAAGGCGGAGATCCAGTTCCCCGAACAGGCGCCGATTCCCGTCAACAGCCCGCTGTACCTGTTCAACGGCGGCAAGCGCGGCGGCAAGACGACGCTCTTCCTACATGCCTACATCACGGTCCCCACCCCGGCCGCGATCGTCACCACGATCAAGATCAAGCGGTTCAAGAACGGCCGCTACGGTCTGAAATCGGTGGCGACGATCCCGAAGATCGCCGGCGGCAGCGGCTCGGTGACCTCGTTCAACCTGAACATCACCAAGCGCGGCGTCCTCACCGCCAAGTGCACCGACCGCAAGCTGCAGGCGCACGGGATGGCGAAGTTCAGCGACGGGACGAAGGCCTCGGCGACGGTTGTGCGTACCTGCAGGCCGAAGGGGTGAGCCGCCGCCCAGCCGAGCTTTGACCTACCGGCGCGGTGCGAGGACGAGCGTGACCAGCTCGTCCTCGAAGGCCGGCAGCGCGGGGGCTTCGGCGTCCATTACCACCTTGCCGACGAGGGCGGCGATCGCGGCGACCGTGGCCCAGGCGGAGAGTGGCGACTCGGGGTCGCGGCTGGGACCGCGGGCGGCGCGCAGGCGGGCGGCGAGTGACTCGATCATGGCGGCGTGGCGGGTCGCGCCCTCGGGCCCGAGGGCGAGGATCTCGACGGTGAGCAGCCGCGCCGTCGGCGCGTCGGCCGCGAGCAGCCCGAGCACGTTGGCGATTGCGGCCCTTACTCCGCCCTCCCAGTCCGACGCGGCGGCGCAGACCCGGTCGACCTCCTCGAGCAGCCGTTCGGAAAGCTCCTCATGGGCGGCCAGCATGCAGTCGCGTTTGCCGCTGAAGCGCTTGTAGAAGGTGGCGGTGGAGACCCCGGCGCGCCGGACGACGTCGGCGACGGCGATCTCGGCGTAGCCCTTCTCCGCGCAGACCTCCGCGATCGCCGAGATCAGCCGTTCGCGCTGGTTGAGGGCAACGACCTCGGCCGGGATGCCGTGGGAACCGGCCGGCAGTCTTTGGATCGGCTCTTGCTCGAGCGCCTTCACAGGAACGCTTGCCATGATAGTGAGCGTTCCTAAACGGAGTAGATGTTTTTCGTAGCGGGCCGAGCAGCTTCGAGCGCCTAGCCTTCCTGTGGGGTTTGGCTAGGCGACGGCGGGGATGGAGCGGCGGCGGCCGTCGGGGTCGTGGGTGGTCGCTCCTTCGCCCCGTAGGCGGTGGCGGCTGGTTCGATGTCGGCGCCAACCCTGCTCTCGATCGAAACCTTCGCCGAGCCGAAAAATATGAGCCGCGGACCAAAGCCCGCGGCTCATCATCAAGGTCCGCTGAGAGAGCCCTATTCCATCACTCCGTACAGGACCGAGCTGCCGGAGTAGGTGGACGTGGTTTTCACAGCACCACAGGTTCCGATCCTGCCAGAGGCCCTCGTGACGCTGATGTTGCTGACGCTGAACTGAACTTGGACGCCGGCTTCGGCGCCGGCACCGACGTTGGTGGTTTCCACGCTCGAGAGCCCGGACTGCGGAGTCACCCGATAGACGCACAGGGGAACAGCTTCTTCTTCAGGCATGTATCCGGAGATCACGATCGCGTCGCTTTCGCTCTGACAGAGGATGCTGAGAGCACCGCTGCCAAGGCGGTAATCGCAGGCGCTGGCGTCGACCGTCGCCGGCAGAACGGTTTCGCCGATATACAGCTCACAATTCGTGTACTGCGGTGCGAGGTCGATCGTCGCCGAGGGACCACTGAGCGAGCCGCTGAGCTCAATGCTTTCGCATCTCAGCTGCCGACCGCCAGGGAGAGTCATGTTGTGATGTTCGGACGGAACCTGGCTGCCGCTCACGCTGACCGGATAGGCCGGCGTTTCGGCAGAGAACTGGTTCCCTGCGTGGAATAGCCCGACCTTGCCCGAGAACGCGCCGATCCAACCACCGTTATAGGGGAACACTTTCCATTCCCCGGTGTAGTTGATGACTCCGTTTTTGCAGAATCCACCAGATTTCACCACCGAATAGTAGAGGGTGCCTTCGGCCGTTACCCGGACCGATCCGCTTTCGTTGTAGAACCTGGCCGGAATGCTCTGGGGCGCGATCCGCTTTTCACAGCTGGCGCTGTTGAGCTGAACCGATCCACAGCCGCTGATCGAGAGGGTCCCCATTAGGGGGTCGCCGTCGTTGCCCGGCTGCAGGTTGACCGCGCAGCCGTTCCATTTCCAGCTGACAGCTCCTTCGTTGCTGGAGGTGCAGCTCAGGTCCGATGGCACACCGCCGAGGCTCTTGTCGAGATAGGCGACAGAACCAGCGAAGGCACCACCGCTCGGACAGTCTGCGGCAATGCCTCCCGGCTGGGTGTACTGCTGCGTGATCCGTTGCGCGGTGAAGCCGCCGCCGCCGGTGACGACGTAATACCCCGCCGAAGCGGTCGCCGCACCGGCGACAGCACACAGCGCCAGAGCAGCCACCAGGGCCAACCCCAGAGTCTTGATACGAGTCATGTTTCTCCCTTCGGTGACGAGTGTCACCGTTATGTTTTCCTGACCGTCATCCAACCACCCTGTGTCACTGTTTACTACGTCACTGTGTCAATGTTCTCCTCACCTTCCTGCAGGTTTAAAGGCGGGCAGCAGCTCCCCGACCTGCAGGGCCAGGGTGAGCTGCTGGGCGACCGCGGCGGGGTGGAATCCCAGCGCCTCCTCGATCGCCCCGAGCCGGCTGGAGACCGTCGGCCGGCTCACCCCCAGCGCCGCCGCCGTCGAGGAGACGTTGCGGTTGGCCTCGAAGTAGGCGCGCAGGGTCTCGCGGGCCAGCTCTCCCCCGTCGCGCATCTGGGCGAGCGGCACCAGGTAGAGCTCGCGCAGGGAGGCGACCAGGACCTCGTCGCGCAGCATCGAGGCCTGCAGGGCGACCGCCGCGTAGCGGACCGGCGCCCCCGGTTCGCGCAGGGCGATCGGCAGCGCCGCGAGCGCCTGGCGGTGGCTGAGCCGCCAGGCCTCAAGGCCCGCCCCGGGCTCCCCCAGCGCCAGGGCCAGGCCGGGTGGGAGCTGGGGGGCGAGGCGCTCGCGCAGCCGCTCGGAGTCGAGCGCCTGGCGGGAGCCGAACCAGGCCCAGACCGAGTCCTCCCCGCGGCGGACCAGCATGCTCGCCAGCCCGAGGCTGCGGGCCGCCTGCCCGAGCGCCTCGGCGGCTTCGATCCCAAAGGCGGTGGCGCCGAGGTGGTGCTGGTCGAGCTCATAGGCGAACTCGGCGGCGAGGATCGAGGGGTCGAGCAGCTCGCCGAGGAGCAGGCGACCGACCAGGGCGGCGCGGCGCTGCTCAGAGGAGCTCGGGCGGGTGGCCTCGCGGCGGTACTCCTCGGCGATCGCCGCCAGCATCCGATCAAAGAGGGCGGCCTGGGCGCGCAGCAGCGAGGCCAGGGCGGCGCCCTTCACCTCCGGGGGACGGCCGGCCTCCTCGATCAGGAAGTCGGTGAAGAGGTTGTAGGAGGCTAGGTAGCGGCGCAGGACGGTGTCGAGCTCGACGCCGTTGCGGGCGGCGACGCGGGTCTGCAGGAGCAGCTCGAGGGGGACCGGGGCGGGGTCGCGGCCGCTTTGGCCGAGCTCGGCCAGGGCGAAGTCAAGAGCGGCGGAGATCGCGGTGCGGAAGGCCTCGGTGTAGTTGGCGACGGGGCTTTGGTCGGGGACGGCCATGATCCGGGTCAGGGTCGCCGCTTCGATCTCGGCGCGGCGCTCGCGCAGGCGGGCGAGCAGCTCGGGACGGGCCGGCCGAGCCGAGGCGGAGGCAAAGCCGCTGCGGGACTCTTCGATTCGCATGAGCGCACCGCGGCTCCCTATTGCCCCTGCGCCACCAGGGAGACGGTGCCGAGCGCTTCCCCGGCCGAGAAGACGCCGGCTTTGCCCTGCGGCTTCGCGAACAGCTCCTCGAGGCTCTGGGCGGT
>CBIHMQ010000037.1:0-13296 GCA_966211075.1 uncultured bacterium | reverse complement strand
AGCCCGCGGTGCGGGGGATCGTGAACAGCACCGTGAACATGTTGGTGGGGATGCCGAGCGCCTCGTAGATGATCCCCGAGTAGTAGTCGACGTTCGGGTAGAGCTTGCGCTCGGTGAAGTAGTCGTCGGCGAGGGCGTGTTTCTCCAGCTCGCGGGCGATCTCGACCAGCGGGTTGTACTCGGTCGCCGCGAAGACCTCGTCGAGGTGGGTCTGGATGATCCGGGCGCGCGGGTCGTAGTTTTTGTAGACCCGGTGGCCGAAGCCCATCAGTTTCTCCTCGCGCTGCTTCACCTTCTCGAGGAAGCCGGGCACGTTCTCGACGTCCTCGATCCGGCGCAGCATCCGCAGCACCGCCTCGTTGGCGCCGCCGTGCAGGGGCCCGTAGAGGGCCGCCACGCCCGCCGCCACCGCCGAGTAGGGGTCGACGTCGGAGGAGCCGACGCCGCGCACCGCGTTGGTCGAGCAGTTCTGTTCATGGTCGGCGTGGAGGATGAAGAGGACGTCGAGGACCTTCGAAAGCACTTCCTTGGGGACGTGCCGGTCTTCGGTCTTCTTGAACATCATCGAGAGGAAGTTCTCCGCGAAGTTGAGTTCGTTGTCCGGGTAGACGTAGGGCAGCCCCATGTTGTGCCGGTAGGAGAAGGCGGCCAGGGTCGGGACCTTGGCGATCAGGCGGACCGCGGCCATGTAGCGCTCTTCGGGGTCGTTGATCTGCTTCGCGTCCGGGTAGAAGGTCGAGAGGCCGCCGACACCGGCCAGCACCATCCCCATCGGGTGGGCGTCGTAGCGGAAGCCCTCGAAGAACTGCTTGAGGTCCTCGTGGACGAAGGTGTGGTGGGTGATGTCGTAAACCCAGCGGTCGAGCTGCGGCTGGGTCGGCAGCTCGCCGAAGATCAGCAGGTAGGCCGTCTCGAGGAAGGTCGAGTGCTCGCAGAGCTGCTCGATCGAGTAGCCGCGGTGTTCGAGGATGCCGGCGGCGCCGTCGATGTAGGTGACCGCGGAGCGGCAGGAGGCGGTGTTGGTGAAGGCGGGGTCGTAGGACATCAACCCGAATTCGTTCTCGTCGGCTTTGATCTGGCGCAGGTCGAGGCCGCGGATCGTCGCGTCCTCGATCGGCACCTCATACGTCTTGCCGGTGCGGTTGTCGGTGATCGTCAGCGACTCGCGGGTAGCGGCGTCGGCGCCGTCAGCGGTTGCGTTCTCGATCTGCTGGTCGGTGGCCATCACCCCTCCTAGAGCGCTGTTTGCGGGAGCGGCCAGTATCGCAGTTCGCCCCAGCCGGCCTGTTGCCGAACTGGGAAGGCGGGCGCTACTCGGCGGCGCTGGCGAGACCCTCGAACTGGGTCATCGTCCGCAGCTGCTCGAAGCGCTCGTCGATCTCCTCGCGGGTCAGCCGCGCCACCCGCTCGGTGCCGAACTCCTCGACGTTGAAGGAGGCGAGCACGGTTCCGTAGCCCATCGCCTGGCGCAACTCGGCCTCGCTCGGCTCGCGGCCGAGGCCGTCGAGATAGCCGAAGAAGCCGCCGGCGAAGCTGTCGCCGGCGCCGGTCGGGTCGCGGACGTCCTCGAGCGGGAAACCCGGCAGGGCGAAGAACCCCTCGCCGGTGAAGAGGGCGGCGCCGTACTCGCCCTGCTTGGCGATCACCGCGCGCGGGCCCATCGCCATCACCGCGCGGGCGGCCCGGGCGAGGTTCGACTCGCCGGTCAGCATGCGGATCTCGGCGTCGTTGACGACCAGGCAGTCGACCTCGGCAATCGCCGCGACCAGCGAGTCGCGGGCGGTCTCGATCCAGAGGTTCATCGAGTCGAGGCCGCTGAAGGCGGCACCGCCGCACTGGGCGCGCACCTGGCGCTGCAGGTCCGGCTGGATGTTGGCGAGGAAGAGCGTCTCGGCGGCCCGCGAGGCCTCCGAGAGCTTCGGCTCGAACTCGGCGAAGACGCCGAGCTGGGTGTCGTCGGTGTGGGCGACGTTGAGGTCGTACTCGTAGTGGCCGCGCCAGAAGAAGGACTGCCCGCCCGGGATCCGCTCGATGTCATCGGTGTGGATCCCGCGCGCCTCGAGGACGGCGAACTCGGCCTCGCCGAAGTCCTCGCCGACGGGGCCGACCGGCCGCACCTCGGTGAAGAAGCTGGCGGCCAGAGAGAAGTGGGTGGCGGCGCCACCGAGCATCCGCTCGCGCTCCCCGAAGGGCGTCCTCACGGCGTCGAAGGCGATCGATCCGACCACGGTCAGCGACATGGGCCAAACAGTATCCGTAGGATCGCCAGCGTGAATCGCAGACTTCTCGGCGTCGTCATGGCCGCCGCCGCCATCGCCGTGCTCGTCGCCGTCCCGGCTCTCGGTCGCGACGCGGTGGCGCCGACCTTCGACCGCAAGGCCTCGGCGGGGGCGCTGGTCAAGGCGAAGCGGGCGCTCAACCAGGCGCGCCAGGCGCGGCGGATCGCCCGCAAGGCCGGGGATCGGGCCGGCGAAGCGCAGGCGCGGGCCAACGGAGCGATCGCGCTGGCCGAAGAGGACCGCAGCCAGCTGAACGCGACGCGAAGTCAACTGCAGTCGACGCAGGCCGAGCTGGAGGCCTTGAAGAAGCAGGTCGCCGGGATCAAGCCGTCGCCATCGGAGGTCCCCAAGGTCGGCTCCGCCGCCGTGGCGGGGCTGGTTACCTCGAGCGCGGTCTTCGGCGAGTACGAGGCCCTCGGCGGGCCCTCCGTCTCGGTGACGGTGCCGGACTCGGGCCTGATCGAGGTCTGGGCGCAGGCCGGGATCGAGGGCGAAGACGGCGGTGCGGTGGGCCTCTTCGAGGACGGGCAGCGGATCACCGGCATCTCGGAGCCCGAAATCTGTGGTGACGCCGAACCCGACGGGATCCAGGACGGCTCCGCGCTGATCGACATGCAGGGCGGCGCGCCCGCTGGTCAGTTCATCGCCGTCGCCACGCCGCCGACTCCGGGATTCGTCCTGGGCTGCGCGAGCGCCGGCGCTCCTGCCCCGGTCCTGCTCAGCCGCCCGGCCGGGCGGCACACCTACGAACTGCGGTACTCGGAAACTTCCTGCTCCTGCAATCCCGGCACCGGTGCCGAATTCCGCGACCGCGTCCTCCGCATCGCGCCCCGTCCCTGATGAAGGCGATCCAGATCCAGGAATTCGGCGGGCCGGAGCTGCTCGAGGCGGTCGAGGTCGACGAGCCGACCCCCGGCGAGGGCGAGGTCCTGGTCGAGGTCGCCCGCGCCGGGATCAACTTCGCCGATACGCACGCGACCCGCAACGACTACCTGGCCGAGCAGCAGCTGCCGCTGATCCCGGGCGCCGAGGTGAGCGGCCGCACCCCCGACGGGCGCCGCGTCGTCGCCCTGCTCGGCAGTGGCGGCTACGCAGAGAAGGTGGCGGTGCCGGAGGCGATGCTGATCCCGGTCCCCGACCAGGTCGACGATGACCAGGCCGCGGGCGCCCTGCTGCAGGGCCTCACCGCGATCGCCCTGGTCCAGCGCTGCGCCCGGATCGAGGCGGGGGAGACGATCGTCATCGAGGCCGCCGCCGGCGGCACCGGCACCCTCGCCGTCCAGCTCGCCAAGCGGGCCGGGGCGCGGGTGATCGGGCTCGCCTCCAGCGATGAGAAGCGGGCGCTGGTCGAGGAGCTCGGCGCCGACGCCACCGTCGACTCCCGGGCCGAGGACCTCGGCGGGGCGATCCGCGCCGCCAACGACGGCAATCGCGTCGACGCCGTCCTGCACATGAGCGGCGGCACCGCCTTCGACGCCGAGATGGGCGTGCTGGCGCCGCTGGGGCGGATGGTGGTTTTCGGGATCGCCTCGCGCGAACAGCGCGAGATCTCCACGGCGGCCCTGCTGCGCGGGTCGAAGACCGTGGTCGGGTTCTGGCTCGTGCATCTGCTGGCCCGTCGCGACCTGCTGGCGCCGATGATCGGCGAGCTGCTCGGCGCCCTCGCCTCCGGCGATCTGAAGGTCACCGTCGGCGGCGTCTACCCACTCTCGGAGGCGCGTCGCGCCCACGAGGACCTGATCGGCCGCCGCAGCTCCGGCAAGCTCCTCCTCGACCCCTCGAAATGAGCGTTAACTGATGACCGCATTCACAGACCTCGGCCTCTCGCCGAAAATCCAGCAAGCCCTCGACGAGCTCGGGTTCGAGGACCCGACGCCGATCCAGGATCAGGCGATCCCGGAGCTGCTCGCCGGCCACGACGTGATCGGCCAGGCCCAGACCGGGACCGGCAAGACCGCCGCCTTTGGGCTGCCGCTGCTCCAGTACCTCGACCCGGACAACGACGAGGTGCAGGCGGTCGTGCTGACGCCGACCCGCGAGCTCTGCATCCAGGTGACCCAGGCGCTGCGCTCCTACGCCGAGCACCTCGACATCGAGATCGTCGCCGTCTTCGGCGGCGCCCCGATTCGCTCGCAGCAGTCGCAGCTGCGCTCCGGCGCCCACGTCGTCGTCGCCACCGTGGGCCGGATGATGGACCTGATGTCGCGCCGCTCGCTGGTCCTCACCGCGGCTCGTTTCGTGGTCCTCGACGAGGCCGACGAGATGCTCGACCTCGGCTTCATCGAGGACGTCGAGAAGATCCTGCGGATGTGCCCGAGCGGGCGCCAGACGGCGCTCTTCTCGGCGACGATGCCGCCGCCGATCAAAAAGCTCGCCGAGGGCTACATGTACGACCCGACGACGATCCGGATCACGCCGAAAACGCTCACGGTCGACGCGATCGCCCAAGCCTTCGTCGAGGTTCCCGCCAAGGACAAGGCCGCCCGCCTGGTCGAGCTGCTGAAGACCGAAGAACCCGAGCAGGCGATCATCTTCACCCGCACCAAGATCGGCGCCTCGCGGTTGGAGCGGACGCTGAAGGACAAAGGCCTCGACGTGAAGGCGCTGCACGGCGACCTCAGCCAGGGTGTCCGCGACGGCGTGATGATCGCCTTCAAGGACCACCGCGTGAAGCTGCTGGTGGCGACGGACATCGCCGCCCGCGGGCTCGACATCGAGCACGTCACCCACGTCATCAATTTCGACGTCCCGAATTCCTCCGAGGTCTACGTGCACCGGATCGGGCGGACCGGTCGAGTCGGGCGGACCGGCCGGGCGATCACCTTCGTGACGCCTGCCGAGCGCGACGAGATCGGCCGCATCGAGCGCGACGTGAAAACCTCGATCGGCGAGTGGGAGAGCCCCGAGGAGCGCCTCGAGCACGCGCCGCGGCCGCGGCGCCGGGACCGGTCCGAGCGGCGCCAGCGGACCGAGCGCGCCGAGCCGGCGACCAGCGCCGGAGACGACAACGGCGTCGGCGAGGACGAGGCCGGCAAGCGCGAGACCGTCAAGCTCTTCGTCAACCGCGGCGAGCGCAGCGGGATCGACGAGGAGGACCTGCGCTGGGCGCTCCGCGAGGGCGCCGTGCTCCCCGACGAGGCCGTCCACGACGTCCGCGTCCTGCACCGCTTCTCGTTCGTCGAGGTCGACCCGGATCAGGCCGAGCGGACCGTCGAGTTCCTCGACGGCACCAAGCTCAAAGGCAAGGAGATCCGGCTCGAGATCGCCAAGAGCTAGCGCCCGGCGCTAGCGGGTCAGCTCGGCGATCTCGTCGAGCAGGCGGTCGAAGTCGATCGGCTTGGTGACGAAGCCGCTGACCTCGAGGTCGGTGGGGGCGTCAGCGTCGGCGGCGTTCTGATGGGCGCTGACGATCAGGACCGGCGTCTCGACCCCGGCCGCGCGCAACTCGCGGAGGGCGTCGATCCCGGACTTGCGCGGCATCATCGCGTCGAGCAGCAGCAGGTCGGGAAGCAGCTCCGGGGAGCCGCCGTGGATCAGCTCGGTGACCTCCTGGCCGTCGCAGGCGGTCTCGACCTGGTGACCGGCCAGCTCCAGCCGGGTCCGCATCAGCAGCAGGATCGTCTCCGAGTCGTCGGCGACGAGGACGCGGGCCATCAGCTCACCGCCGCGGCCGGCAGCCGGAAGCGGAAGGTCGAACCCCGGCCGGGAGTCGAGTCGACGGCGATCGTGCCGCCGTGCAGCTCGACCAGCGACTTGGCGATCGCCAGGCCGAGGCCGGTGCCGCCGACCCGCTGCGTCAGGCCGGCGTCGCCGCGCACGAAGCGCTCGAAGATGTGCTGCAGCTGGTTCTCGGGGATCCCCGGTCCGTTGTCGCTCACCGCTATCTCCACTTCAGCATCGAGTACCCGCGCCTTTACCCCTATAGACGCCCCTTCGGGCGAGTACTCATGCGCGTTCGTAAGCAGATTCACCAGTATTTGGCGAATCCGGTCGGCCTCGACGCAGATCTGCGGCAGACCGGGCTCGATTCGCACCTCCATGGTCTGGCGCGAGGCATCGGTCTGGGCCCGCATCGTCCGCACCGCCTCTTCGACCAGCGGTGCCACGTCGGTCGGCTTCGGCACGATCCCCAGCCGGCCTGCGTCGCTGCGGGCGAGGTCGAGCAGGTCGTTGAGGAGGCGGACCAGGTGGCGGCAGTTCTCGAGGATGATCTCGACCGTCTCCACCTGCTTCGGCGTCAGCGAGTCGCGGTCGAGCATCAGCAGCTCGGCGAAGCCCTGCACCGAGGTGAGCGGGCTGCGCAGCTCATGCGAGGCGGTCAGGACGAACTCGTCTTTGAGGCGGTCGAGCTGGTCGCGCTGGCTGGCTTCGCGCTCGAGCTCGTCGGCCATCTCGTTGAAGGCGGAGCCGAGCGCCGCGGTCTCGGCGACGCCGCCGATCTCGACGCGGGCGGTGCGGTCGCCGCCGGCGAGCCGGCCGGCCGCATCGACCAGCTGCTCCAGGGGACGCCGCATCGTCGAGATCAGGCCGCTGAAGAGCAGCAGGGCGCCGGTCAGGCCGGCGATCAGCCCGGCGGCGACGAGGATCGCCGTGTCGCGGGTGTCGTTGGAGATCGACTCGCGCAGTTCGACCCGGTGGCGCGCCTCGCGGTGGACAGCGGTGCGCAGCGTCGCCCCGCCGCGGCCTTCGGCGATCCGCGTCCGCGCCGCCATCTCCACCTGGTAGGAGCGGGCGATCTGGTCCTCGAAGTCCTGGCGCTGTTGGATGAAGCGACCGACGCCGATCACGGCCAGCGCGGTGAGGATCGCGAACCCGATCGCGAACCCGATCCGGAGCCGGTTGGCAAGCGATGGGCTCAGGCGCCGACCCCTGCGTGAATATGCTTGCGCGGCTATGGGCGACGAGGCTACAGGCAGCGCCGACGGTAGCGCCAGCGCGCCGGAGGGGATCGACGCCGCCGGAGTCGGCGGCTGGTTCGCCGAGCACGTGCCGGCGGCCCAGGCGCCGTTGAGCTACGAGCGGATCGCCGGCGGGCACTCGAACCTGACCTACCGCGTCCGCGACGCCGGCGGTCGCAGCTGGGCGCTGCGGCGGCCGCCGCTCGGCAAGCGCCTCGGCTCCGCCCACGACATGGGGCGCGAGCACAAGGTCGTCTCGGCGCTTGGACCGACGCCGGTGCCGGTGCCCGCGGTGGTAGGGCTCTGCGCGGACGACGACGTCAACGGCGCCCCCTTCTACGTGATGGATTTCGTCGAGGGCCCGATCCTGCGCGGCCTCGCCGAGGCGGAGACGTTCCCCGACGAGGGCGACCGCCGGGCGATCGGCGAGCGCGTCGCTGACACGCTGGTGGCGATCCACGCCGTCGACCCCGACGCGGTTGGGCTCGGCGACCTCGGTCGCAAGGAGGACTACGTGGCCCGGCAGCTGCACCGCTGGCAGGGGCAGTGGGAGAAGTCGAAGACCCGCGAGCTGCCGGCTGTCGACCGCGTCCACGACGCCCTCGCGGCGCGCATCCCCGAGCAGGGGCCGGCGACGATCGTCCACGGCGACTACCGGCTGGACAACATGATCCTCACCGACGGCGGCGAGGTGGCCGCCGTCCTCGACTGGGAGCTCTGCACGCTCGGCGACCCGCTCGCCGACGTCGGCCAGCTGATGGCCTACTGGCCCGACCGCGGCGAGGAGACGATTGCCCTCGGCCAACCCGCCAACCTGGCGCCCGGCTTCCCGACTCGCGAGGAGGTCGCCGCTCGCTACGCCGAGCGCAGCGGCCGCGACCTCTCCGATCTCGGCTACTACGTCGCCCTCGGCTACTGGAAGCTGGCGATCATTCTCGAGGGCGTCTACGCCCGTTACGCGGCCGGCGGCTACGGCAAAGTAGACGAGGGCTTCAAGGCCTTCGCGCTGCTCGTCGAGCGCCTCGCTGACGCGGCCGAGGACGCCGAGCGCGGCGACGGTTGACCCGTCCAGGGCGGTTGACAGCCTTCCGCGCGGCCTGAGAAGGTCGAAGCGATCTCAATCCACCGGACAGCGGCCCCGTCTGCCCCGCCGGCTGTCCTCCCTTAAGGAGACAACTCCGTGAAACAGATTCGCAAGCGGCTCACGTACGCGAACGTGATGTCGTCGCTCGCCGTATTCCTCGTGCTCGGGGGCGCCACGGCGGTCGCGGCATCCAAGATCGGCGCCAACCAACTGAAGGCGAACTCCGTGAAGACCGGCAAGATCGTCAAGGAAGCGGTGACGACCGGCAAGATCAAAAACAGCGCCGTCAACAGCTTCAAGCTCGCCGACGGCTCGGTGATCAGCGTCAAGCTGGCGGACGGGTCGGTGCTCACCGCCAAGATCGCCAACGGAGCCGTTACCACCGACAAGCTGGCCGACAAAGCCGTCACCAGCGCCAAGCTGGCCGACAACGCGGTGACCACGCCAAAGATTCAGAACAGCGCCGTCAACGCCGAAAAACTGGCGGGCGAAGCCGTCACCACCGGGAAAATCGCCAACGAAGCGGTCACCACCGGCAAACTCGGCAATGAAGCGGTGACGGTCGCCAAGCTCGGCAACGGCTCGGTCCATGCCTCCAAGTTGGGGGCCGCCAACTTCACGCTCGGCGGCAGCGTCTCTGTCCCGGCCGGCGAAACCTCGGCGACGGCTCTGGATTGCCCAGCCGGCAGTCGGATGCTCTCCGGTGGCCCGATCAACGTCACGACCGACAAAGACCTCGTCGTGCTCGGCTCGCACCCGAACGCGTCGAACCAGTGGCGCGTCCAGATGTACAACGGCGGCGCCGCCGCGGCCAGCTACAGCATCGTCGTGCACTGTCTCGTGCCGTAAGTCAGACCATCCGCGTCGCGTGCCGAGGTTCGAGGGTTCCGCCCTCGGCCTCGGCCTCGGCGCGCTTGGCCCAGCGGTTCAGCTCGCGGCGGGCGAGGACCATCTTGTGGACCTCGTCGGGGCCGTCGGCGAGGCGCAGCATCCGGGAGAAGCGCCAGAGGGCGGCGAGGGGGGTGTCGTCGGTCATCCCCAGCGAGCCGTGGATCTGGATCGCCCGGTCGAGCACGTCCATGACCATGTTGGCGGCGACGATCTTGATCGCGGAGATCTGCTGACGGGCGGCGCGCTTGCCCTCGGTGTCCATTTTCCAGGCGGCGAAGAGGGTGAGCAGGCGGGCCTGGTCGATCTCCATCCGCGAGGCGGCGATCGCCTCCTGGACGAACTGCTTGTCGGCCAGCGGGCCGCCGAAGGCGTGCCGCTCGTTGGCGCGGCGGCACATCATCTCGTGGGCGCGCTCGGCGGTCCCGATCGCCCGCATGCAGTGGTGGATGCGCCCCGGCCCGAGCCGGTCCTGGGCGATCGCGAAGCCGGCGCCGCGCTCGCCGAGCAGGCTGTCCTTCGGGACCCGGCAGCCTTCGTAGCGGATCTCGCAGTGGCCGGGCCCCTTGTCGTGTCCCATCACCGGGATCGGCCGGACCAGGTTGAAGCCGGGGGCGTCGGTCGGCACGCAGATCATCGAGGCGCGGGCGTAGGGAGGGGCGTCGGGGTCGGTGACGACCATCGCGATCGCCAGCTCGGCGCCGACAGCGCCGGAGGTGAACCACTTGTGGCCCTCGATCACCCACTCGTCGCCGTCGAGCTCGGCCCGGGCCTGCAGCAGCGTCGGGTCGGAGCCGGAGACCTCGGGCTCGGTCATCGAGAAGCAGGAGCGGATCCGGCCCTCCAGCAGCGGCTCGAGCCAGCGCTCGCGCTGTTCCGGGGTGCCGTGCTCGGCGAGGATCTCCATGTTGCCCGTGTCCGGCGCCGCGCAGTTGAAGGCCATCGCCGCCGCGACCGGGCTGCGCCCCATCTCCTCGCAGAGCAGCCCGTACTCCCAGTTGCTGAGCCCGGGACCGAAGCGCTCGTCCGGCATGAAGAGGTTCCAGAGACCCTCGGCCCTGGCCTTCTCGCGGACCGTGACCAGCGCCCGCGGGTAGGGGGTACCGGGACCGACCTCGGCGTCGAGGGCCTCCATGATCTCCCGCTCGGCCGGGTAGACCTCGGCGTCCATGAAGTCGAGCACGCGCTCGCGCAGGCTCGCTACCTCGGGGCTGGGGGTGAAGTCCATCGGCGTCCTCTCCTCGTCGACTGGGTGCCCAACGCTAGCTCAGGCGCGGCGGTAGCGGGCGAAGAGCTCGCCGTCCGCCTCCAACAGCCAGGCCAGCTCCAGCTCCGCGATCGCCGGCAGCTCGCCCTCGAGGATCGCCGGTCCGGCCCCGGCCAGCTTCGGCGCCACGGTCAGGAACAGCTCGTCGGCGAGGCCACCGGCCTGCAGCTCGGCATGGAGGCGCGGGCCGCCCTCGCAAAGCAGGGCGCGCACCCCGTGCTCGCGGCGCAGGTGGGCGAGGGCGGCGGTGAGGTCGACCCCGCCCGCATGGCGGACTACCTCCAGCGGCGTCGCCACCGCCGGCACGTCCTCGTCGGAGCCGGTGAAGATCACCACCTGGCCGTCCCCGGCCGTGAACAGCGACGCGTCCCAGGGGAGGTCGAGCCGGCCGCTGATCAGCACCATCAGCGGCCTCGCCTCGAGACCGGCCCCCTGCCGGCGAGCTTGCGCCGCTTCGCTGGCGGCGAGCGGGCCGTAGCGCTCGGCCCGCATCGTCCCGGCCCCGATCATCACCGCGTCGAAGCGGTCGCGAAGTCGGCTCAACATCAGCGTGTCGTCCGCGGACCCGATCGGCCCGGAGACGCCTTCGATCGTCGCCCGGCCGTCGACCGTGGCTACGAAGTTCATCGCCACGAAGGGACGCTGCTCGCGCGGCTGTCCCCAGGGACGGTAGCCGTCGAGTTGCTCGTCGACCGAGGTCGGGCCCGGATCGGGAAGTAGGCGCCGCACGGGGGCGAACCTACCCGCGCCGGCTCAGCTGTAGTCGTGCCAGGCGGGGAACTCGCGGCCGGCGAACTTCTGCAGCTCGGCGACGTCCTCGGTGAAGCGGCCGCGGACCGCCTCGAAGAGGTCGTCGGGCAGCTTTGGCTTCGGCGAGGACGGTTTGTCCGGATCGTGGACGATCTTCTCGACGATCCAGCGCATCGACTCCGGCAGCCGGTCGAAGTTGCGGTCGAAGGAGCGGAAGCCGGGAAGCTTGATCAGCTTCTCCATGAACTGGTATTTGTCGCCCTCCTTGGCGCTCGACTTCTCCCACTCGCGGTCGAACTGCTCGGAGGTGAAGTTCTCGTCGACCCCTGCGAAGGCAAAGGCCTTGCGCATCGTCCCCTCGCGGTCGGCGTGCAGCTCCTCCTGGGCGATGATCTCGATCTGCTCGCGGTCGAAGCGCTCCAGGTAGGGCTGCAGCTGCATCCAGTACTTGGAGCGGTTCGTGTACGAGTTGTCCGGGTTGGAGAGAACCTCGACCAGATCGCCGGTCTCGTAGCCCGCGCCGGTGGCGTGGACCCAGTGGGAGAGGATCCGCTTGATCGGGTCGCGCACCATGTAGAGCAGCCGGGCGTCCGGGCAGTTCTGGTGGATCCGCTCCGCGACGCCCTCGAAGCGGGGCAGGTTCGTGTAGTGCGGCGATGACTCGCCGCGGACCTTGAAGCGGTCGTCGAAGCGGCTCGCGTACCAGTCGAGGCCGAGGTCCCAGTTCAGCTCCTCGACGAAGAAGTTGAGCTCCTTCGGCTTCGACATCTGGATTTCCGGATGCAGGCCGAGGTAGTGGTGGATGCTCGTCGTGCCGCACTTGAGGCCGCCGACGATGATCAGGTTGGGCAGCTCCGCGTGGCGTTTGCGCCGGCGCCGCCAGCGGCTCTTGCGGTCGGCCGTATAGCGCTCGCGGGCGCGATCGCACATCGCCTCGTCGGCGGGGTCTGGCGGCAGGGTGGCGGGCAAGGTATGCGTGTCGGTATCCGGCACGAGCGGGCTAGTGTAGCTGCGATGCCGTACGCCGACCTTGGATCCAGCTTCGACCGGTTCTTCAACGCGGCGGCGGAATTTTTCCGCCACCTCTCGGAGATCGATTGGACGCAGTTCGGGATCGCCCTGCTCTGCCTGCTGGCGATGCAACTCTGCCGCGCTTGGGCCTGGCGCAACGTCCTCCGCGCCGCCTATCCCAACCAGCGCATCTCCTACCTGCAGCTCAGTGCCGCCTACCTGGCCGGGGCAGGGATCAACGCGGTCGTACCGGCCCACGCCGGCGACGTCACCAAGGTCTTCCTGGTCAAGCGGCAGATCCCCGACTCCTCCTACCCGGCGGTGACCTCCTCCTTCCTCGTCCAGACCGTCTTCGACACCAGCGTGGGCTTGTTGGTGCTGGCCTACGCGATCACCCAGGGCCTGCTGCCGCCGCTGCCGCAGATCCCCAACCTGCCGGCCTTCGAGATCTCCTTCTGGGTCGACCACCCGCAGGTCTTCGCGATCACGGTCGGGGTGCTCCTGGTCGCGACCGCGCTGGGGATCTACTACCTGGCCCACCACGTGCGCCGCTTCTGGGCGCGGGTCCGTCAGGGCGTGGCGATTCTCGCCCAGCCGCGCCGCTACATGCGCGAGGTCTTCGCCTGGCAGGGGCTCGGCTGGTGCTGCCGCTTCGCCGCCTTCTGGTTCTTCCTCGAGGCCTTCGGCATCGACGGCTCGGTCGGCAGCGTGATGCTGGTGATGAGCGTCCAGGCAATCGCCAACATCGTCCCCTTCACCCCCGGCGGCGCCGGCGCCCAGCAGGCGCTGCTCGTCGCCACCCTCACCGGCCCCTCGCGGACCGCGGTGCTCTCCTTCTCGGTCGGGACCCAGATCGCGATGGCGGCCTGGTCGGTGGTGCTCGGCTTCACCGCGATCCTGCTCGTCTTCAGGACCACGGACTGGCGCGGCCTGATCAAACAGGCCCAGGACGAGGCGGCCTCAGACGCCGCCATGCTGCGTCCTCCGTCGCCCGAATAGCGCTGCTATTCGGGCTCCCTGCGTCCTTGCCTGGCAGCCTCTGAGCCTTGCCTCGGTCAACTCGACCAGCCCGGGTAGCGGCCGCTGAGGCGCCACTGCCAGGGCGGCCGCTACCCGGGC
>CBIHMQ010000036.1:0-13518 GCA_966211075.1 uncultured bacterium | reverse complement strand
TGCGGCTGGTTCATCCAGGAGTTGGCGGCGACCACCGAGAAGGCGCCGCCGATCCCGGTGACGAACATCGGCACCCCGGACCAGAAGTGGGCCCATCCGCCGAGCCGCTTCCAGCCGTAGATGTAGACGGCGAGGAAGATCGCCTCGAGGAAGAAGAAGATCCCCTCGATCGCGAACGCGATCCCGAAGACGCCGGCCCAGCGGTCCATGAACTCCGGCCAGAGCAGCCCGAACTCGAAGCTCAACACCGTCCCGGTCACCGCCCCGACCGCGAAGGTCACCGCCATCGCCTTCGACCAGCGGCGCGCCAGCTCCATCGCGTCGCCGTCGCCGCGTTTCAGCCCGAGGTAGTTGGCGACCAGGATCGTCGCCGGCAGCGCCACTCCCAGGGACGCGAAAACGATGTGGAAGCCGAGCGTGAACGCCATCTGGTTCCGCGCGGCGAGGAGATTTGACGACTCCGCCGCCAGCGGCAGCAGGTCGAGGGACGGCATGCCGCTGAGGCTAGCGCCCGAGGCGGGCGTTGCGGTAGCGCCGGATCAGCGCGTTGGTGCTGCTGTCGTGGCGCAGCTTCGGCTCCGCCTCGGCTTCCAGCTCGGGGATGATCGCCACGGCCAGGACCTTTCCCAGCTCGACGCCCCACTGGTCGAAGGAGTCGATCCCCCAGATCGCGCCCTGGGTGAAGACGCTGTGCTCGTAGAGGGCGACCAGGGCGCCGAGGGTCGCGGGGTCGAGGCGCTCGGCGAGGATCGTGTTCGAGGCCCGGTTCCCCTCCATCACCCGGTGCGGGACGATCGCCTCCGGGGTCCCCTCCTCGCGCACCTGCTCCGGCGTTTTCCCGAAGGCCAGCGCCTCGCCCTGGGCGAAGACGTTGGACATCAAGAGGTCGTGATGGTTGCCGAGCGGGTTGTTGGTCTGGAAGAAGCCGATGAAGTCGGCGGGGATCAACCGCGTCCCCTGGTGGAGCAGCTGGTAGAAGCTGTGCTGACCGTTGGTCCCCGGCTCGCCCCAGTAGATCGCCCCGGTCTCGTAGTCGACCCGGGTCCCGTCCAGGGTGACGTGCTTGCCGTTCGACTCCATGGTCAGCTGCTGCAGGTAGGCCGGGAAGCGGTGCAGGTACTGGTCGTAGGGGAAGACGCCGCTGGTCTGGGCGCCGAAGAACTCGCCGTACCAGACCGCCAGGAGGCCCATGATCATCGGCAGGTTGGCCCCGGCCGGGGTCCCCTGGAAGTGCTCGTCCATCGCGTGGAAGCCGGCCAGCATCTCGCCGAACCGAGCCGGGCCGATCGCCAGCATCGTCGAGAGGCCGATCGCCGAGTCCATCGAGTAGCGGCCGCCGACCCAGTCCCAGAAGCCGAACATGTTGTCGGTGTCGATGCCGAACTCGGCGACGCCCTCGGCGTTGGTGGAGACGGCGACGAAGTGCTTGGCGACCGCCGCCTCCTCGCCGCCCAGCCCGGCCAGCGACCACTCGCGCGCGGTGCGCGCGTTGGTCATCGTCTCCAGGGTCGTGAAGGTCTTCGAGGAGACGACGAAGAGGGTCTCCTCGGGGTCGAGGTCGCGGGTCTTCTCGGCGAAGTCGGTGCCGTCGACGTTGGAGACGAACCGGAAGGTCATCTCGCGGCGCGAGTAGTGCTTGAGCGCCTCGTACGCCATCACCGGGCCGAGGTCGGAGCCGCCGATGCCGATGTTGACGACGTTGCGGATCGGCTTGCCGGTGTGGCCGGTCCACTCGCCGGAGCGGATCCGCTCGGCGAAGGCGCTCATCCGGTCGAGCGTCTCGTGGACCTCCTTGACGACGTCGACGCCGTCGACGACCAGCGAGCGGTTGCGCGGCATCCGCAGCGCCACGTGCAGCACCGCCCGGTCCTCGGAGACGTTGATGTGCTCGCCGCGGAACATCGCTTCGCGGCGCTCCTCCACCCCGCGCTCGCGGGCCAGCTCGCCGAGCAGCATCAGCGTCTCGTCGCTGATGCGGTTCTTCGAGAAGTCGAGGAAGAGGCCGGCGCCGTCGGCGACCAGCCGCTCGCCGCGCTCGCCGTCGGCGGCGAAGAGGTCGCGCAGGTGCGCGTCCTTGATCCCCTCGTAGTGCGCCTGTAGCCGGCCCCAGGCCGACGCCTCGCGCAGCTCGCTCACGCGGCCAGCGCCCCGCGCTTGGAGCCGATCGTGGAGAGCATGTCTTCCCAGGACTTGTTGAAGCTCGATTTCCCCTCGTCCTGGAGGCGGGCAGCC
Organism: uncultured bacterium; assembly: GCA_966211075.1. GTDB lineage: Bacteria > Actinomycetota > Thermoleophilia > Solirubrobacterales > 70-9 > VAYN01. Next base: position 11,286 of record CBIHMQ010000036.1, on the reverse strand, counting down.
AGCGCGGCGACGTCGATCCCGGCCCGGGAGAACTCCTCCAGGACCTGCTCGGAGTTGCCGCCGTCGGCCGGGAAGAGGTCGCCGACCTTGCCGTGGTCGGCGAAAGCCCGCAGCGTGTTCTCGGGCATCGTGTTGACGGTGAAGGGGGCGGCGAAGGCCTCGATGTAGAGGGTGTCCGACGCGTTCGGGTCCTTGGTCCCGGTGCTCGCCCAGAGCAGCCGCTGCGGCCGCGCGCCCTCGTTCATCAGGCGTTGCATGCGCGGCGAGTCGAGCAGCTCGTGGTAGGCGCGGAAGGCGCGGCCGCCGACGGCGATCCCGAGCCGGTTGTGAAGCTCCTCGGGGACCTCCTCGGCGACGGCGACGTCCCAGCGGCTGATGAACAGCGAGGCGACCGAGGCGACGTCGGGGTCGAGCCCGGCCTCGATCCGGCGCTCGATCCCGCGCATGTAGGCCTCGGCGGCGCCGATGTACTGCTGGTCGTCGAAGAGCAGGGTGACGTTGATCGGGATGCCGGCGAAGATCGACTCCTCGATCGCCTCGCGACCCGCCTCGGTTCCCGGGATCTTGATGTAGAGGTTGTCGCGCTCGCCCTTCGCGTGCAGGCGAGTCGCCTGCTCGATCGTCGCCGCGGCGCCGTCGGCGAGCAGCGGCGAGACCTCCAGGGAGCAGAAGCCGTCGACGCCGGAGGTGCGGCGGTGGACGTCGGCGAAGAGGTCGCAGGCGTCGCGCAGGTCGGCCAGGGCAAGCTCGAAGAAGACGTTCTCGGCAGGGTTTTCGCCGATCCCGTCCGGTGCCTCGGCGGCCTCGCCGATCTCGGCGATCTGCTCGTCGTAGGCGTCGCCGGCCCCGATCGCCTTGTCGAAGATCGTCGGGTTCGAGGTCAGCCCGGTGACGGAGAGCTCCTCGATGTAGCCCTTGAGGACGCCCTCGCGCAGCATCGGGCGGGTGATGTTGTCGAGCCAGAGGCTCTGCCCCAGCTCGTGCAGTCGTGCGGTGGCCTTCACGGTGACCTCCTCAGGTCGTGGATGGCTGGGCGGTTCGCTCGAGCGTCTCGCGGGCGACCCGGGTTACCTCGTCCGGGGTGAAGCCGAACTCGGCCTCGACGTCCTTGAACGGCGCCGACTGGCCGAAGGTGCGCATCGCCATGATCGCGCCCTCCCTACCAACGTAGCGCTCCCAACCCTGCGGCGAGCCCTCCTCGACGGCGACCCGGGCGACCACGCTCGGCGGCAGCACCTCGTCGCGGTAGGCCTGGTCCTGACGCTCGAAGAGCTCCCAGCAGGGGAGGCTGACGACGCGGCTGCGAACGCCCTCGGCGGCGAGCGTCTCGTGGGCGGCGAGGGCCAGCTGCACCTCGCTGCCGGTCGCGATCAGGATCAGCTCCGGCTCGCCCTCGGAGTCGGCCAGCACGTAGCCGCCTTTCCGGACCCCCGCGGCCGAGGCGTACTTGGAGCGGTCGAAGACCGGCACGTTCTGCCGGGTCATCACCATCGCCACCGGGTTGTGGGTGCGGTCGATCGCGATCCGCCAGGCCTCGGCGACCTCGTTGGCGTCGGCGGGCCGGATCACGTCGAGGTGCGGCATCGCCCGCAGCGAGGCGAGCTGCTCGACCGGCTGGTGGGTCGGGCCGTCCTCGCCGAGCCCGATCGAGTCGTGGGTGAAGAGGTGGATCACGGGGATCTCCATCAGCGCCGAGAGCCGGATCCCGGGCCGGGCGTAGTCGGAGAAGGTCAGGTAGGTCGACCAGAGCGGGCGCAGCTTGCTCAATGAGAGCCCGTTGCAGGCGGTGACGGCGGCGTGTTCGCGGATCCCGTAGTGGATCTGTCGGCCGCCGAAGCTGCCCGGCTCGAAGTTGGTGACGCCGTCGAAGTCGAGCCGCACCGAGGTCGAGTCGGTGAGGTCGGCGGAGCCGGAGATGAACCAGGGCAGCCGTTCGGCGATCGCGTTCTCGACCTTGTTGGAAGCCTTGCGGGTGGCCAGGCCCTTCTCTTCGTCGGCCTCGAAGGAGGGGATCGCCTCGTCCCAGCCGTCGGGCAGCTCCCGCCGCTGGACCATCTCGATCTCCTCGGCGTGCCCGGAGGCCTCGAGCTTCCCTTGCCAGGCCGCGCGCAGCTCGGCGCCGCGCTTGCCGACGCACTCGTCGAAGCGCTCGCGGACCCCGTCGGGGACCAGGAACTGGGCGTCCTCGGGCCAGCCGTAGGCCTGCTTGGTCAGCTTCACCTCGTCCTCGCCGAGCGGTTCGCCGTGGGCGGACTCGGTGTCCTGCTTGTTCGGCGAGCCCCAGCCGATGTGGCTGTCGACGACGATCAGGGTCGGGCGGCCGGTCTCGGCCTTGAAGGCGTCGAAAGCGCGCGAGAGCAGGCCGCGGTCGTTGGCGTCGCCGACCCGGACGACGTTCCAGCCGTAGCCCTCGAAGCGACTCAACACGTCGTCGTCGTAGGCGAGCGAGGTCGCCCCGTCGATCGTGATGTGGTTGTTGTCGTAGAGCCAGCAGAGGTTGTCGAGCTTGAGGTGGCCGGCCAGCGAGGCGGACTCGTGCGAGACGCCCTCCATCAGGCAGCCGTCCCCGGCCAGCGCGTAGACGTCGAAGTCGAAGAGGTCGTGCCCGTAGCGCTCGCCCTGCCACTTCGAGGCCAGCGCCATCCCCACCGAGGTGGCGATCCCCTGGCCGAGCGGCCCGGTCGTCGTCTCGATCCCCGAGGTCCAGCGGTACTCGGGGTGACCCGGCGTCCGCGAGTGCAGCTGGCGGAATTCTTCGATCTCGTGCAGGCTGACCGCCGGCTCGTCGGTGACGTTGTAGTCCTCGTCGACCTTGCGGACCCCGGCGAGGTGCAGAACCGCGTAGATCAGCATCGAGGCGTGCCCCGCCGAGAGCACGAACCGGTCCCGGTTCGGCCAGACCGGATCGGCCGGGTCGTAGCGCAGGTGGCTCTGCCAAAGCTCGTAAGCGACCGGCGCCATCGACATCGGCGTCCCCGGGTGCCCCGAGTTGGCCTTCTGAACGGCGTCGATCGAGAGGGTCCGGATGGTGTTTATCGCGAGCTGATCGATGTCCTGGGTCATGGCGCGATCCTAGCCACTACCCGGTGCGGAGACGCGTCACCCGCGTTTCAGCTGGTGACGAAGTAAAGGATCAGGGCGATCGCCAGGCCGCCGCTCCACCCCAGCAGGATCTGCCGGATGCCATCGAAGCCTTCTTTCATCTCCTTGCGCAGGCCTTCGAAGCCTTCGTTCATCTCTTTGCGGACTGCGACGAATTCGGTGTTGACCTTCTCGAATCGCTTGTCGATCTGTTCGAACCGCTTGTCGACTTGCTCGAACCGCTTGTCGATCTGTTCGAACCGCTTGTCTACTTGCTCGAACCGCTTGTCGATCTGTTCGAACCGCTTGTCGACTTGGTCGAATCGCTTGTCGACTTGCTCGAATCGCCGATCGACGTCGGCGAAGCGCCGATCGACTTCCCCGAAGCGCCGATCGACTTCCCCGAAGCCCCATTCGACTTTCTCGCTGAGATCGGCCAGCCGTTCGTCGGTCCTGCTCTTCTCCATGACTGCCATTCAAGCACCGTAGCTTTTTGTCTGCAAGGAGGCAAGGTGAAGTTCTACGAAATTCAGCCATCTTTGCCCACAACCCGTCACGGTTCGATGCGGGTGACGGCACCGTCGCCGTTGTCGGCGACCCAGACGGCGGTGCTGCCGACCGCGACGGCGCCGGGCGCGCGGCCGACGTCGAGGGGGCTGCCGACCGGTTCGCCGGTCTCGATGTCGAGGCGGGTGACGGTGCCGTCGAGGGAGCTGGCGACCCAGACCAGGCCGGTCCCAGAGTCGATGCCGCCGGGGCGGCCGCCGACCGCGGCCGGAGCGCCGAGCGGGGCGTGAATCGAGGGGTCGACGCGGGTGACGGTGTCGGAGCGGCTGTTGGCGACCCAGACCAGGCCGCCGGCGACGGTGACGCCGGCGGGGCCGCGGCCGACCGGGATCGGAGCGCCGACGCTGAGGTCGCTGAGGTCGATGCGGCGCACCGCCCCGGTCGAGGCGCTGCTCGCCCAAAGGCCGCCGGCGCCGGTCGCCAGCCGCAGCGGCGCCGCCCGCGGCGGCAAGCCGCGCCGGTAGACGCGGCCGCCCTCGGCGTTGACGGCAACGACGCCGGCGCCCTTCTCGTCGGCGACCCAGACCCGGCCGCCGCCGAGGGCGATCGGCCCCGGGGCGCCGCCGACCTCGGTCTTCTGGAGGATCCGCCCGCTGTCGGGGTCGAGGCGGAGCAGCTCGCCTTTCGAGGGGTCCGTCACCCAGAGCCAGCGACTGCCGATCGCGACCCCGGATGGGTTGGCGCCGGGCAGCGCCACCCGCCAGATCCGCTCGCCGCTCTCGGAGTCGAGCTTGGTCACGGTGCCGTCTCGCTCGCTGGTCACCCAGACCGCCTCCGTGCCGGCGGCGATCCGCAGCGGCGGCGTCCCGACCGGGATCGGGCCGGAGACGTCGACCCCGTCGCCGCCGAGCAGGACCAGCGCCAGGACGATCGCCGCGACGACGGCGGCGAGGCCGCCGGCCAGCCAGGCCAGCCGGTGTTCGCTTTCGAGGCCCGCCCGGAGCCGCCCGGCCGGCCTGCCCAGCGGCGCCGTCGTCCCCTCGCGCGGGTCCGCCCCGGGCGGCTGCGAGAGCACCCGCGTTGCCGCCATCGTCGCCCCCTCGCGGTCCCTCGCGGCCTCGATCAGGGCGCCGGCGCTCGCGTAGCGCCGCCCTGGTTCTTTCGCCACCGCCCGCTCGATCACCGTCTCCATCCCCTCCGGGATCTCCGGCTCGGTCTCGGATTCGCGGCGCGCATAGGGGACGACGCCGGTCAGCGACTCGTAAAGGACGCAGCCGAGCGAGTAGACGTCGGTGGCCGGGCCGACCGGCTCGCCGCGCCACTGCTCCGGTGACATGTAGTGGGCGGTGCCGACCACCGAGGCCTCGCCGGTGCTCTCGCCGAGCGCCTTGGCGAGCCCGAAGTCGGAGAGGAAGGCGCGGTCGCCCTCGATCAGGACGTTGTGCGGCTTGACGTCGCGGTGGACGATCCCGGCCGCGTGGGCGGCGTCGAGCGCTTCGCCGACCTGGCCGAGCAGGGCGATCGCCCGCGCCGGCTCCAGCGGGCCCTCGCGGTCGAGCAGCCGCCGCAGGTCGCCGCCGCCGACCAGCCGCATCGCCACGATGAGCTCGCCGTCGACCTCGCGCGAGTCGTAGACCGGCACCACCGAGGGGTGGTCGAGGCTGGCGGCGAGCCGCGACTCGCGCAGGAAGCGCTCCCGGAACCCCTCGCGGTCGGCGAGGTCGCGGGAGATCACCTTCAGTGCCACCGGCCGTTCGAGGCCGAGATGGGTGGCCCGGTAGACGACGCCCATCCCGCCACGGGCGAGCAGCCCGTCGATGCGGTAGCCGGCGACGGTCAAACCGATGGAGGGCTCCACCACGCGGCTGGTTATACCGTGAGCGGCCAGTGGCAACCGGTGTCCAGTACCTCGCCCTGCTCCGCGGCATCAACGTCGGCGGCAGGAACAAGGTGCCGATGGCGGATCTCCGCGAGACGGTCGAGGAGCTCGGCCACGCCGACGTCGCCACCTACATCCAGAGCGGCAACGTCCTCTTCCGGGCGCCGCGACAGCCGCGCGCCGAGCTGTCCGCCCGGCTCGAGCAGGGCCTCAGCGAGCGCTTCGGGGTCGAGCTGAAGGTGGTCGTCGTGACCGAGGCCGAGCTGCGGCGCGTCGTCGAGGAAGCCCCGGCAGGGTTCGGCGCCGAGACCCACCGCTGCGACGTGATCTTCCTCCGCAAGCCGCTGACCGCGAAGCGGGCGATGGCGGTGATCGAGACCAAAGAGGGCGTCGACAGCGCCTGGACAGGCAGGAGCGTCCTCTACTTCTCCCGCCTCGAGTCCAAGGCCTCGAGCAGCCGGCTCAGCAAGGTGGTCGGCAAGCCCGAGTACAAGGAGATGACGATCCGCAACTGGCGCACGACCACCAAGCTCCTCGCCTTGATGGACGCCCGAGCGGGATGAGCGCGGTTGCCCTATGTCCTGCCATGCAGGACCCAGGACAACCGCGCCACCTTTGAGTCAGCGCCCGGGGACGGGCTGCCAGGAGATGACCGGGCCGATTTCGCTACCGCCTTCGGCGAGGTCGGCACCGGAGGCCAGGTTGGTGCGACGGCCGCTCTTGACGTCAATCGCGACCAGCTGCGTCTCGCCTTCGACCTGGACGATCGCGGCGACCCGCTTGCTGTCGGACGAAAAGACCGAGTTGGTCTTCGAGCCGTCGGGCAGCTCGGTCAGCTTGCGGGCCCGGCCCTTGCCGATCCGCTTCACCCAGAGACCGCGGTCGCGCCGGAAGATCACCGTGTGGCCGGCCGGGGAGACGTCTTCGACGTAGGCGGAGCCGACCCCGGAGACGAGCGGCTTGGCGCGGCTGCCGTTGCCGCGCATCGTGAAGACGTCGGCGTAGGCGGCCGGGCCTTCGGTGCTCTCGCCGCGGCTGTAGACGATCCCGCCGGCGAAGTAGCGGGGCGAGAACTCGTCGATCCCCGTCGCCGTCAGCCGGACGAGGCTGCCGCCGTTGGGACGCACCGAGTAGAGGTCGTCGCTGCCGCCGCCGGCGGCCGGGGCCGTGGAGACGAAGACGATGCCGCGGCCGTCCGGCGCGATCGAGGCGTCGTGCTCGTCGTTGACGGTGGCGACCAGGGGCCGGACGCCGCCGCCTTTGGCGCCGACCGTGTAGAGGTCGGCCGGGCCGGTGGCGCTGGTCCGCCGCTCGAAGACGACGTAGCGCCCGTTCGGCGAGACGGTCGGGGCCGAGTCGAGCTCGGCGCCGCTGGAGAGGTGGCGCTCCCCGGAACCGTCGGCGCGAACCGAGTAGACGTCGCCGTCGCGGACGAAGGCGATCGTGCGCCCGTCGGGCGAGAACGAGGGTTCGGTGTCGGCGGCGTTTTCGGTCAGCTGGTTGAGGCGACCGTCGCGGACGGCGAAGAGGCCGCCTTTTTCTTCTTTGGGTTCGGTCGTGGTGGCCGTCACCCGCGAGAAGACGACGGCGCCGGTCGAGCGTGCCGCCGAGGCGAAGGCCGGCAGGACCAGCAGGGCGACGAGGGCGAGAAGGACGATGTTGCGGGCGCGGTTCATGGCGATTCCTTTCGGTGGATGAGCTTGCCCACCGATGGTCCGCTCGCAACCCGTGCGCGCCAACGACAGCGGCGCCCCGCGACGAGCCACGTTTGGCCCGGTTCGGGCCAAGACGAACGCGGTCTATTTCGGCCCCGATAGGGGCGGAAATAGACCGCGCTCGCGCTAGCGGTCGAGGCCGAGCTCGATCACCCGGGCGGCGATCAGGCGCGGCCGTTCGCGGCCGCCCTCGCCGACGACGCCGAGCTTGGCGGCGAGGGCGTCAAGGCGGCGCTGCGCGGTCCGCTCGCTGACGTGCAGCGCCGTCGCGATCTCGGCCCGGGTCGCGGGACGCCCGGCGAAGGCGCCCTCGCTGCGGTAGGGGGCGACCAGCGCCCGCGCCGTCGCCCGCTCCTCCTCGTTCAGCGCCACCGAGGGTCCCTGCGCCGGGACGGTCTCGCCGCCGGCGGTGGCCGCCCCCAACGAGACCTCGAGGCGGTGGCCGCCGACGATCAGGGTGTCGCCGTCGCGCAGCCGCCGCGGCCGCTCCAGCGGCTCGCCGTTGACGACGGTGCCGTTGCTGCTGTCGAGGTCGGTGGCGATCAGCACCTCGCCGCGCCGCTCGATCTCCAGGTGATTCCAGGAGACCGCCTCGTCGTCGAGGTGCAGGTCGGCCTCCGGGGAGCGGCCGACGATCGTCCGCTCGCCGCTCAACGCCAGCGAGCGGGGCTCGCCGCCGGCACCGGTCAACCAGATCCGCGCGTCCATCGGGGGCGAGGATAGAGTCCCGGCCGGTGACGGCAACCGGGACCGATACCGAGAAGCGGGTCGCGGCCGAAGCCGCGGCACAGCTGGTCGAGGCGGGGATGACGGTCGGCCTCGGCACCGGCTCGACGGTCGCCTACCTGTTGCCCGCCCTGGCCGCGCGCGAGCTGACCGGCCTGCGCTGCGTCGCCACCTCGGTCGCCACCGAGGAACAGGCCCGCGAGCTGGGAATCCCGGTCGAGGACTTCGACTCGCTGCGGCGGCTCGACATCGCAATCGACGGGACCGACGAGGTCGCCCCGGACGGCTGGCTGATCAAGGGCGGCGGCGGCGCCCACCTGCGCGAGAAGGTCGTCGCCGCGGCGGCCGACCGTTTCGTCGTGATCGCCGACGCCAGCAAGCCGGTCGACGCCCTGCGCGGGCCGGTGCCGCTGGAGCTGTTCGGGTTCGGCGCCGCCTCGACCCTGGGCCGACTCGGTGCCGAGGTCGAGCCGCGCGACGTCCCGCGCAGCCCCGACGGCGGCCTGATCGCCGACTACCGCGGGCCGATCGGCGACCCCGCAGCCCTGGCGGCCCGGCTCGAGGCCGACCCCGGAATCGCCGCCCACGGCCTCTTCCCGCCCTCCCTCGTCCATGACGTGCTGGTCGCGACGGGCGAGGCGGTCAGCCACACTCGCCCGATTGAGGGTTGAAATCCGGGTGCCCCTATTGAAAGGGTGGCCGGCATGAGCGACCTCAACGGACTCGAGATCAGTGGACGCGTTGCCCGGCCGGGCGACCCCGATTGGGACCAGGCGCGCGCCGCCTGGAACCTGGCGGCCGACCAGAACCCGGAGGCGGTCGCCTTCGCCGAGAGCGCCGAGGACATCGTCGCGGTGGTCCGCTTCGCCGCCGCCAACGACCTGCGCGTGGCGGCCCAGGGCACCGGCCATGGCGCCGTGCCGCTGCCGCCCCTGGACGGGACGATCCTGCTCAAGACCGAGCGGATGCGGGGAATCGAGATCGACCCGCGGGAGCGGATCGCCCGGATCGAGGCCGGCGTCCTCTCGGCGGAGCTGGCCGAGGCGGCCGGCGAACACGGACTCAGCGCCCTGCCCGGTTCCTCGCCCGACGTCGGCGTCGTCGGCTACACGGTCGGCGGCGGCCTCAGCTGGCTCGGCCGGCAGTACGGCTTCGCCTGCAACAACGTCGTCGCGATCGAGCTGGTCACGGCCGAGGGCGAGCGGCGCACCGTCGACGCGAACAGCGACGAGGACCTCTTCTGGGCGCTGCGCGGGGGCGGCGGCGGCTACGCGATCGTCACCGCCCTGCGGGTCGCGCTGCTGCCGATCGCCGATCTCTACGCCGGCACCCTGATCTTCCCGGCCGAGCTCGGCGCCGCGGCCTTCCGCGCCTACCGCGACTGGACGGCCGGCGTCGGCGAGGAGGTCACCTCGATCGCCCGGCTGCTGACCCCGCCGCCGATCCCCGACGTCCCGGAGCCGCTGCGCGGCGTACCGGTGATTACGATCGGCGCCGCCTGCATCGGCGACCAGGCCACCGGCGAAGCGACGATGGCGCCGCTGCGCGAGATCGGCGAGCCGATCATGGACATGGTCGGCCAGATCCCCGCCGCCGGTCTCTGCCGAATCCACATGGACCCCGAGCAGCCCGTCCCCGGCCACGGCCACCACGCCCCGCTCACCGAGCTGACCGACGAGGCGATCGAGGCCTTCGTCGCCAACGGCCCCGGCCCCGAGACGGGCTCGACGCTGCTGCTCGCCGAGCTGCGCCAGCTCGGCGGCGCCCTCGGCCGCTCCGCGCCCGGTAATGGCGCCCTCGACCGCCTCGAGAGCCCCTTCGTGCTGGAGGCGATCGGCGCGCTGATGGCTCCAGGCTCCGAGGAGACGGTCCCCCGCGACCTCGACCGGATCACCGATGCGATGGCCCCCTGGACGGCCGACGGCGGCTACTTCAACTTCGCCGAGCGCCCCTGCGACGTCGACTCGATCCTCCCCGCCGAGACCTGCGCCCGCCTCGCCGAGGTGAAGCGCAGGTGGGACCCGGACGGGACCTTCGTCGCCAACCACTCCGTCTCGCTCGACGCGGCCTCTTAGGGGACTTTGGGGGAACCCGGCACGGCGGCGACGGCGTGGGCGCCGCCGTCGACGTGGAGGATCTCGCCGCTGGTCGCCCGGGCGAGGTCCGAGAGCAGGAAGCAGACGGCGTCGGCGACCGGGCCGGGGTCGTCGACCCGCCAGCCCAGCGGCGCCTGCTCGGGCCAGGCACGGGCCAGCTCGGCAAAGCCGTCGATGCCGCTGGCGGCGGCGGTTCGGATCGGGCCGGCGGCGACGAGGTTGACCCGGATGCCGCGCGGCCCGAGGTCGCGGGCCAGGTAGCGGCTGACCGACTCCAGGGCCGCCTTGGCGACACCCATCCAGTCATAGGCCGGCCAGGCGACCGAGGCGTCGAAGTCGAGCCCGACCAAGCTGCCGCTGGGCACCGCCCCGGCCCCGTTGCCGCCGGATCCCTTGGCGGTGCCCAGCAACGGCACCAGCGCCTCGGCCAATGCCTTGAACGAGTAGGCGCTGGTCTCGAAGGCGGCGCCGGCACTGGCGCGCGGCGCCGCCAAGAAGTTGCCCCCGAGCGCGTCGGCGGGCGCGAAGGCGATCGCGTGGACGGCGCCGTCGAGCCCGCCCCAGCGCTCGCCGATCTCGACGCGCAGCCGGGCCAGGTCCTCGTCGCGGTTGACGTCCAGCTCCAGGACCTCGGCCGCGGTCGGCAGCCGCGTCGCCGCCCGCTCGGTCATCCGCCGCACCCGGCCGAAGCTGGTCAGCAACACCTCCGCCCCCTCCTCCTGGGCGCGAGCGGCGATCGCGAAGGCGATGCTGTGGCGATCGACGACGCCGGTGACGAGCAGGCGCTTGCCGGCGAGGATCAAAGGAAGACCTCCGGGGAGGCGACCACGGCCACGGCCGGCTCCGCCTCGCGGCGCCAGACCACCCGCGCCTTCGCCAGCACCACCGCGTCGCCGCGCTGGTTGACGACCCGCCAGTTGAAGACGACCAGGCCGGTGAGGCCGTCGACCTCGCGCAGCGACTCGACCTCGCCCTCGACGTGGACGGTGTCGCCAATCCGCACCGGCCGCTTGAAGGCGACCCGCTCGAAGCCGCGCAGGGCCAGCACCCACTCCGGGTCGAAGGGGACCATCCCGACGCAGTAGGAGAGCACCATCGAGCCGTGGGCGATGCGGCTGCCGAACTCGCTCGCCGCCGCCCACTCGGCGTCGGTGTGGAGTGGGTGGCGGTCGCCGGTCAGGGCCGCGAAGGAGACCAGGTCGGTCTCGGTGATCGTCCGCCCCTGGGAGCGGAAGCCGGCGCCGACGTCGCGCTGGTCGGACGCGACATCGACGTCGCGCGG
>CBIHMQ010000035.1:0-13592 GCA_966211075.1 uncultured bacterium | reverse complement strand
GCTCCGGCAGCCCGAGCAGGGTGCCGACCATCCTCTGAACCTGCTCCTTGCCGGCCCCCCCGGCCCCGCAGACAGCCATCTTGATCGCCTGCGGCGTGTAGGCGAAGCAGCCGATCCCACCCTGCGCCGCCGCCAGCATCGCCACCCCACTGGCCTGCCCGACGGCCATCGCCGAGTGCACGTTTTTCCCGAAATACACCGACTCGATCGCCATCGCCTTCGGCTCATGCCAGGCGATCAACTCGCTGAGAGCCCCATAAATCCGCTGCAGCCGCCGCTCCATCGCCTCCTCGGCGCTGGTTTCGACCACGCCGCCGTCAAGAGCCACCATGCGGTTGCCCTCAATGCGCACAATCCCGAAGCCAAGATTGGCGGCGCCCGGGTCGATTCCCATCACGACTTGCATGAGGACTGATTCTCGGATGCGAGTCGGATGCCTTCCAATGGGTTGGCGCGGCCCAATGCAATCCGGTTCATGCGCGGCCGTTGTTAGCCGCGCTCCACCATGCGGAGCGTGGCGCCCATAGGGCGCCCGCGACTGAATTCCCGGCGGGGACTACGACCTCTCCGCCTCGACCACCCCCCGAACACCGTCAGGCAGCCAGCTGCTCCATCACGTCCGCCGGAATGTCGAAGTTCGCGAACACCTCGTCGACGTCGTCCTGATCGTCCAGGGTGTCCAGCAGCTTCAGCATCCGCTCGGCGTCGTGCCCTTTCAGCTCGACGGTGCTCTTCGGTTCGGTGGCGATCGCGGCGGAGATGATCTCGACGCCGGCGGCCTCGAGGGCTTCGCGGACCGCGGTCAGGTCGCTGGGCTCGCAGATCACCCGCAGCTGCTCGTCGTCCTCGCGGACGTCCTCGGCGCCGGCGTCGATCGCCGGCATCAGGTCGTCCTCGCTGTAGCGGCCGGCGTCGACGACCACCGCTCCCTTTTTCTCGAAGATCCAGGCGACCGAGCCCGGCTCGCCGAGGCTGCCGCCGTGACTGGAGAAGGCGTGGCGGATCTCGGCGCTGGCGCGGTTGCGGTTGTCGGTCAGGGCCTCGACCAGGACGGCGACGCCGGCCGGGCCGTAGCCCTCGTAGAGGACCCGTTCGATCGCGGCGCTGTCGGCACCGGCGCCGGTGCCGACGTCGATCGCCTTCTGGATTTTGTCCTTCGGCATCGAGGCTTCGCGGGCCTTCTGGACCGCGGTCGCCAAGGCCGGGTTGCCGTCGGTGTCGCCACCCCCGTCCCGGGCGGCAACGGTGATCGCGCGCGCGAGCTTGCTGAAGAGCTTGCCGCGTTTCGCGTCGGCGGCGCCCTTCTTGTGTTTAATCGAGGACCACTTCGAGTGCCCGGACATGGCCTGGCATTCTATGAAGTGGGAGATGGGGACGAACTCGCACACCCACGAGACCGGCCGCCACATCGCGGCCAGCATGGTCTTCCTGGCCATGCTGCTGGCCGCCTTCTCGCTCTGGACCGCGATCCCGCTCAGCTGGGTCTACATCGGCTCCAAGCTCTCCGAGACCCAGTTCCCGAGCGGTGGGCCCTACGCGGTCGTCGCGGTCGGCATCGTCGCCACGGTCCTGATCGTCGCCTGGCTGATCGGCCGCCTCAACAACCTCTACGTCCGCCTCACCGGCACCAACCGCGTCGCCGCGGTACGGCCCGCCTGGCTGAAGAGCATGCGCGACACCGGCGGATCCCTGCAGAGCTCGGTTACGGTGGTCGAGGCGGTGCTGATGGGCTCGGTGATGCTGGCCGGGCTCGCTCTGATCGCCTGGTTCTTCCTCCTCGCCGGCTCACCGCTGCCGAACCAGTAACGCTCGCGTCACATCGATGTTGCGCAACTTTTAGTCTGCGCAGACATTACGTTACATCCGTCTCTGTAAGCTGCCATCATGGGCGTGGTGATGATGCCCAAGGGAGATCGCGAGAACTGGACCGACGAGCGCCTCGACGGCCTCAACCACAAGGTCGACGAGGGCTTCAAGGACATGCGCGAGGAATTCCGCGCGATGCGCGGTGAGGCGGGCGCGAACCACCGCACGGTGATTCAGATGGTTGCGGTGCTTTGCGTGACGGCGCTGGTCGGCTTCCTCGGCGTTATCGCATCGATCATCACCTCGGTCTGACACGACCGGACCAAGCAGGTCAAGGACGCAGGGAGCGAAGCGTGCTCTGCACGTGAGCGACCGAGGACGTCGAGATGCGCCGGTCCGGTCGCGTCAGACGATGAAGCGGCCGTTTTCCTGCATGACCACGCCGTCCACTTCGAGCTTGCCGCCGAGGCGGAGGTCGCAGACGAGGTCGGTGTGGACGGCGCTCTCGTTGGTGCCGCCCGACTCGGGGTAGCTGGCACCGACCGCCATGTGGACGGTGCCGCCGAGCTTCTCGTCGAGCAGGACCTCGCGGGTGCCGCGGTCGATCCCGTAGTTGGTGCCGATCCCGAGCTCGCCGAGGCGGCGGGCGCCCTCGTCGGTGTCGAGTAGCTTCAGCAGGTACTCCTCGCCGCGCTCGGCGCTGGCGTCGACGACCTTGCCGGCCTCGAAGCGCAGCTTCACGCCGGCGACCTCGCGGCCGCCGATCACAGCCGGCAGGTGGAAGCTGACTTCGCCCTCGACCGAGTCCTCAACCGGCCCGGTGAAGAACTCGCCATCGGGCATGTTGTGGTCGCCGACGCAGGGGATGAAGTGGCGGCCGGCGACGCCGAGGGTGATGTCGGTCCCCGGCGCGGTGACGCGCACCTCCTCGTGGCCCTCGATCCACTCGGCCAGCCGGGTCGTCTCCTCGGAGGCGCGCTTCCAGGCGGTCAGCGGCTCCGGGTCGTTGGCGAGGCAGGCGCCGTAGTAGAAGTCCTCGTAGTCGGCCAGGCTCATCTCCGCCTCGGAGGCGTAGGCGCTGGTCGGGTAGAGCGTGTAGCACCAGCGGAAATCGCCGTCGGCGCTGCGTTTCATCGCTCGTTTCATCAGCTCGCCGGTCGCCGACTGGCGCAGCGTCTGGCGCTCCGGCGCCACCCCGGAGAGCTCGCGGGTATTGGTGCTGGCGCCGATCGCGATCCGCACGTCGGCGTTGTCGACCATCCACTCCGCGAAGGGCGAGATCCATTCCAGCTGGTCGTCGGAGGCGTGCTTGAAGTAGGCGGCGATCTGGCCCTCGAGGGCGACGTTGAGGATCGCGTGGGCGCCCGCTTTCAGCACCTCCTCGTAAACGGCCAGCAGCAGCGGCGCCGCCGCCGTCTCGCCGTCGATCGCGACCACCTCGCCCTCCTTCACCTTGGTCGAGTAGCCGACCAGGATCTTCGCCAGTCCGTCGACCCGGGGGTCCCTCATCTCGCCGCCTCCTCGCGTTCGTGAGCCGTGGTGATCATCGCCATGAAAATCGCGTGGAAGCGGGGGTCGTCGGTCAGCTCCGGGTGGAAGGCGGAAGCGAGGACGCTGCCTTCGCGGATCGCCACCGGGTGCCCCTCGTGCTCGGCCAGTACCTCGACGCCGGGACCGCACCGCTCGACCCAGGGGGCGCGGATGAAGACGGCCCGCAGCGGCTCGTCGCCGATCCCCTCGATCGCCAGGTCGGCCTCGAAGCTCTGCAGCTGCCGGCCGAACGCGTTGCGGCGGGCGGTGGCGTCGATCAGGCCGAGGTGCTCGTCGTCGCAGACGATCAGCCCGGCGCAGGTGCCGAGCACCGGCCGGCCGGCGTCGTGGTGGGCGCGGATCGCCGGCGCCAGCTGCGCCGACTCGATCCCCATCGCGATCGTCGTGCTCTCGCCACCGGGGACGACCAGCCCGTCGAGACCCTCCATGTCGGCCGGCGTCCGCACCTCGCGGACCTCGGCGCCAAGCTGGCGCAGCGCCTGGGCGTGAGCTTCGAAGCCGCCCTGGATCCCCAGTACGCCGACGTTCAGTTTCAGGCTCCGCGGTTCTGCAGCAGGGCGTCGGCGGCGGCCAGGTCGGCGATCTCCAGACCGGGCATCGCCTCGCCGAGCCCGATCGAGGCGGCGGTGACCCGCTCGGGGTCGTTGAAGTGGGTGGTCGCCTCGACGATCGCCCGCGCCCGCCGCTCCGGGTCGGCGCTCTTGAAGATCCCGGAGCCGACGAAGTTGCCCTCGGCGCCGAGCTGCATCATCAGTGCCGCGTCGGCCGGCGTCGCGATCCCGCCGGCGCAGAACAGCGGCACCGGCAGCTTGCCCGCGGCGGCCACCTCGTGGACGACTTCCAGCGGCGGTTGGTGTTCTTTGGCGGCGCTCGCCAGCTCCTCGGGCCGCAGCTGCGCGAGCCGCTTGACGCCGGAGGTGATCTCGCGCATGTGGCGGACCGCCTCGACGACGTTGCCGGTCCCGGCCTCGCCCTTGGAGCGGATCATCGCCGCCCCCTCGCCGATCCGCCGCAGCGCCTCGCCGAGGTTGGTGGCGCCGCAGACGAACGGCACCTCGAAGGGGAGCTTCTCGATGTGGTTGGTCTCGTCGGCCGGGGTGAGGACCTCGGACTCGTCGATGTAGTCGACCTCGAGCGCCTGCAGGACCTGGGCCTCGGCGAAGTGGCCGATCCGGGCCTTGGCCATGACCGGGATCGTCACCGCCTCCTGGATCCCCTTGATCATCGCCGGGTCCGACATCCTGGCGACGCCGCCGTCGCGGCGGATGTCGGCCGGGACGCGCTCCAGCGCCATCACCGCGCAGGCGCCGGCGGCCTCGGCGATCTTCGCCTCCTCAGGCGTGACCACGTCCATGATCACGCCGCCTTTCAACATCTCGGCCAGGCCGGTTTTGAGCCGGAAAGTCGCGCGCTCGTTCACCCGCCCCATATTACGGGCCGCCCCTCGCCGCCGTCGCCGGGCCGCTACTTCAGTTTGTAGGCGCGGATGCGGTCTTTGTGCGCGGCTTCGTCCCGCGCGTACAACCCGTAGGCCAAAGCCTGGACCAGTGCCATCAGGGCCGTGTTCGACCGCGCGAAGGAAGGTGAGTTCGAGGAGAAGTAGAGAGTCAGCTCGGCGTGCTCCCCCACCTCCGACATGGTCGCGTCGGAGATCGCCAGGGTGCGGGCGCCGCGATGCAGGGCGAGCTTCATCGCCCGCAGGAGCAGCGGGTGGGCCCGTCCGGCGGAGAGCGTGATCACCAGCGTCTCCTCGTCGATCCGCCCCAGGCGCTGCAGGGACTCGCCCCCGGTGCTGGCGACGATCTCGGCGCGGATGTCGAGCAAGCTCAGGGTATGGCGCAGGTAGCTGGCGAAGAAGGCCATCTGGTCGACGCCGACGATGACGATGCGCTGGGAGGTTGCGAGCGCGGCGACAGCCGAGTCGACCTGCTCACGGGTCAGCTTGCGCGCCGTTTCCTCGAGGTTGGCGTAGTCGGCGCTGAGCGAGCCTTCCAGCTCGGAGTGGTCGAAGGAGAAGAGGGCGCCACCCGCGGACCCGGTGACGGCGATCGTCGTTCTGTACTCCTCGATCGCCGACTGCTGGAGCTCGGGATAGCCCTCGAAGCCGAGGGCCTGGGAGAAGCGCACCACCGTCGAGGACGAGGTGCTCGCTCTCCTGGCCAGCTCCTCGGCGGTGAGGAAGGCTGCCTCGTCGAGGTGGTCGACGATGTAGCGGGCGACGTCTTTCTGGGAACGCGAGAACTCGTCGAAACGCTCCTGGATGTAGTCGGAAAGGCTCTTGAGTTGGGGGGACTTCGTTGCAGTCTTGGTCACGGCGGTCCATTTCTCCGTGCCTCCGCCTTTCCCTTCTGGTTGGATTGAAGAGTCGATGACGCTCGCTCAGGCCCTGCGCCTCCACAATCGCTTCATGGTCGGGTTCGACATCGCGCTCGGCAGCGCCGCGATCGCGGCCCCGGGAGCGACGCTGAAGGTGCTCGGCCACGAGGAGCCCTCCCCGGACGCGAAGCACCTGTTCCGGCGCTGCGGGCCGATCTGGCTGACCTTCGCCGCGGCGCACGCCGTCGCCGATCGGCGCGGCAGCAGCGGCGACTGGCAGGCTCTGGCCTGGCTGCGCGCGACCGAGATCGCCACCGACGCCCTCTGGGCCCAATCGCCGGCGGTCAGCCGGCCCGGCGCCAAGCTGGGGCTCTACGGGGCCGGGGTCGCCAACCTGGCGATGGCGGCCGGCTTCGCCTGGATGTCGAGGCGCTAACCGTGGGCCAATTTGACGGCCAGCCGAGCATGCGCTGGAGCCTTCGCGGCCTCAACGAAGAGGGCGACGAGGTCTGGTTGATTCGGGGCATCGCCCGCAAGCTCTACCGCTGCCCGGGGTGCCACAGTGAGATCGAGGTCGGCGACGAGCACACGATCGTCCAGTACGTGCGCCGCCTGACCGGGACCGACCACCACCACTGGCACCGCCAGTGCGCGGAAGAGTGGCTGATCCCGGAGCTCGGCAACCTGCGGCGGGTGCCGGCCTCGGAGTCGAGCCGGGACAAGCTGGAAGCGCGCGGCCGCACCAAGCCGGGGCGGCGGCGTCCCTGAGATGAGCCTCGCCCGTCGTCTCGGCGGCACCTATGCCGAAATCGCCCGCACCTACTGGTCCTGGGCTCCGACGATCCTGCTGCTGGCGCTGATCGTCTTCGTGCCGCTGGCGGCGATCGACGGGCTCGTCTCCCACGTCGAGGTCGACCAGGTCGACCTCGACAGCGGCTTCAAAGTCTTCGCCCTGGCCCTGGCGATCGGCGCGATCACCGCCACCGGCCTGCTCGGCGAGGTCTTCTTCAGCGGCGCCGTCGCGGCGATGCTCACCCACCCGCGCGGCGAGCGCCTGCCCTCGATGCTGGCGATCGCCCGGCAGCTCCGCTACGGGCGGCTGATCGCGGTCGACATCGTCTACGTCCTGGTCGTCGCGATCGGGCTGATCCTCTTCATCCTCCCGGGGGCGCTCGCCTTCGTCTGGCTCGGCCTCGCAGGGCCGATCGTCGAGCTCGAGGAGCGCGGCGTCGGCGCCGCCCTGAAGCGCAGCTTCCAGCTGGTCCGCGGCAACTTCTGGTTCGTGCTCTGGATCCTGCTGCCGATCGAGATCGTCGGGGACGCGCTCGGCGAAGGCATCGCCGGCATCGTCCACGGCATCGCCGGCCACGGCTACCTCGCCACCTGGCTCGCCGAGATGCTCTCCAACGTCCTCCTCTCCCCCGTCTTCGCGGTCGCCGCCGTGCTGGTGACGATCAAGCTGATCGCCGCCAAGGACGGCGCCGCCCCGCAGCTCCACCGCGACCCGCAACCGGCCCCCGCATGATCCTCGCCTCGTTCGTCTCCGACTTCTGGCAGCGGCTGGTCGACACCGAGTCGCAGGGGCTGTTCCTCGTCCTGGTCGGCTTCATCCTCTCCTTTGGGTTCATCCGGATGAGCACGCGGCTGATGCGCAGCCCGCGGGTGCCATGGTGGCCCGGCAGCATCGTCAGCGACAGCGGCGTCCACCTCCACCACCTCGTCTTTGGGATCGTGACGATGATGGTCTCGGGGGCGCTCGGGTTCCTCGCTTTCGGGAACAGCCCCTACACGGAGATCTGCGCCCTCGGCTTCGGGATCGGCGCCGGCCTGACGATCGACGAGTTCGCGCTCTGGGTCCACCTCGAAGACGTCTACTGGGCCGAGGAGGGTCGCAGCTCGATCGACGCGACCGTGATCGCCGCCGCCGGAATGATGCTGGTGCTGCTCGGGTTCACGCCGTTCTCGGTCGAAACCGGCTCGGTCGGCGCCGTCGCCGGGACGATCGTCTCGGCGACGATCGTCTTCGGCCTGGTCGCGGCCTCCTTCGCGAAGGGCCGCGTCCTTCACGGCACGGTCGGATTCTTCTTCTTCCCGATCGCGCTCTACGCCACCTGCCGCCTCGGCAAGCCCGGCTCGACTTGGGCGCGGCGGCGCTACGGAGACAGGCGGCCCGAGAAGCAGCGGCGCTCCGAAGAGCGGTTCCCGCCCGACCGCCGGACCGAGCGGTTCAAGAACGCCTTCCGGGACGTCGTCGGAGGCAAGCCGGAGGGCGTCGTCGCGGCGAAGGACGAGGCGGTCGCCGCGACCCGAGAGGCGACCGAAGAAGTCAAGCAGCGCGCCGAACGCGTCGCCCAGGCGGCCGAAGAGCTCACCCGCCCCCGCGACCGCGACTGAGCCGCTCCTCGAGGTTGGCCCGGACCGCGGGCCACTCTTCGTCGACGACGCTGAAGAAGGCGGAGTCGCGGACGCCGACGTCGGGAACGATCATGTGCTTGCGCAGGACACCCTCGAACTGGGCCGGCAACGCCGCCATCGCCGCCCGCGAGCGCTCGTTGCGGGCATCGGTCTTCAGTTCGACGCGGACGCAGCCGAGCGTCTCGAAAGCGTGGCCGAGCATCAGCAGTTTCATCTCGACGTTGATGCCGCGCCGCCAGGCGCTCGGATTGAGCCAGGTCCAGCCGATCTCCAGCGCCCGGTCGGCCGGGCGGACGTTCAGGTAGCGGCTGCTGCCGACCAGCTCGCCGCTCTGTTTCGAGCGGGTCGCGAAGACGCCCTCGCGGCCGTCCCGCGCCGCCTCGAGGGAGGTCTCCAGCCAGTAATCGAAGTACTCGCGGCTGCTGCCGACGTGGGCCAGCCACTCCCAGATCCTCGGCTCCTGCGCGGCGGTCCAGAGACCCTCGGCGTGTGCCTCCTCGAGCGGCTCGAGCACGACCAGCTCGCCCTCCAGCGGAACCGCCAGACCTGCCATGTCAGCGTGGGAATTCATCTCGGCTCCTAGTTCCGGGGGGTGCTGCAGACCTCGAACCCGATCTCGCGGGCCAGTTCTTCGCGGTTCGCGTCGCCTGAGTCGCGGTCGGCGCGGGCCGCTTCGACGCCGGCCGAGTCGCCTTCGCGGGCGGCCTTCAGGGCGGCTTCGTCGGTGCCGAGGACGCGTTCCTGCTCCTCGACGTATTCGCGGTAGGGCTTGGCGACGGACGGCGGCGGGTCAAGCTCTTGGAGCCCGCGGATGCGGGGGCGGGCGATCTCGACAAGCTCTTCGGCGTAGAGGACGTCGGCGGAGAACTCGCTTTCGAGATCGCGAATTTCGACGTAGCGGGCCTGGCTGGTGGCGCAGACCGCGTCGGCCTTGGCGATCAACCGCGAGCGGGTCAGCGCCTTGGGTTTCGGTTTCGGTTTCGGTTTCGGTTTCTCTTCCTGCCTCCGCTCGCGCTGCTTGGCGTCTTCCCGCTGCGCCGCGGTGGTCGCGGTGGCGTCCTCGCCATCGCCACCGCCGGAGCTGGCGATCGCGATCACGGCAACGATTACCGCAACGAGGCCGAGCAGGCCGCCGGCGAGGGCGAGGCGGCGGCGGGGGCCGGCAGGGCCCCGCGATCCGGCCTCCGCCTCTGCCCCGAGACGGTTGGTGGAACGACTCCGCGGGCCCGGCCCGGGTGCTTCGGGCTCCGTCGCCGGCGTCGCTTCGCGGCTGGCCTCCCGTTTCGCCGCGGCCTCCCGTTTCGCCGCGGCGCCGGTCGCCACGGTCCGCTCCGGAACCTCAACGGGGCCGCCGCTGAACGCCGCCTGGGCGGCGCGGCCGAGGTCGCCGGCCGATGGGTAGCGATCCTCGGGGCGCTTCGACATCGCCCGGGCGACGACGTCGTCGAGCGCCATCCCGACCTCGGGCGCGTACAGCGACGGAGCCGGCGGCGGGTCGTTGAGGTGGGCGTAGAGGCGGGCTGCCTCGCCCTCGCGCGGGAACGGCACCTGTCCCGTCAGCAGCTTGAAGAGCATGCAGCCGAGCGCGTAGACGTCGACGCGGGCGTCGATCGGCTCGCCGGAGATCTGCTCGGGGGCGACGTAGTCGAGGGTGCCGACGAAGCGTCCGGTCTGGGTCAGCCCCGACTCGGTCGAGACGTTGCGAGCGACGCCGAAGTCGGTGATGTAGGCGTGGGTGTCTCCCGCGCCGCCAGCCAGCAGGACGTTGGCGGGCTTGACGTCGCGATGGACGAGGCCGGCGGCGTGGATCGCGTCGAGGCCGTTGCCGACCTGGGCGATCAGGGCGACCGCCTCGGCCGGGTCGAGCCGGCCCTCGGCGGCGATCCGCTTGCCGAGGTCGGAGCCGCCGACATAGCGCATCGCGATGTAGGGGATGCCGCCCTCTTCGCCGGCGGCGTAGATCGGGACCACGTTGGGATGCTCGATCGCGGCCGCGATCCGGGACTCCTCGGCGAAACGTCGGGCGAAGACCTCGTCGGCGGCCGCCACGGGGGCGATCAGCTTCAGCGCCACGTGGCGATCGAGGCCGGGCTCGACGGCCAGGTAGAGAATGCCCATGCCGCCACGGCCGAGGCGGCGCTCGATCCGGTAGCCGGAGAAATCGTCGCCGTTCGCCAGCTCCGCCCACTCGCCAGGCTCAACCATCGCTCAACCCTAGCCGCCGAATCCGCCGCCTAGACTGATTGGGGGAGATGCCTCGCCGCGCCGCCATTCCGCTTGCCTTCCTGCTCGCCGCGCTGCTTTGCGCCGCGGTCGCCAGCGCCGAGTTGAGCCAGAAGGGGACGCTGCGGATCTCCTTCGACGGCGACATCACCCCGCACTCGCTGCCGCGGGACCACCCGGCGCCGGTGAGGCTGCAGGTCGAGGGCAGGATCGGCACCACCGACGGCAGCCAGCCGCCCCCGGTGCAGCGGATCGAGATCGCGCTCAACCGAGCCGGCCACCTCTCCACCGCCGGCCTGCCCGCCTGCACCAGCCGACTCCTGCAGTCGACCTCGACCGACGTCGCCCTGGAACGCTGCCGCCCCGCCCTGGTCGGCCGCGGCCACTTCAGCGCCAACGTCCAGTTCCCGACCACCGACGCGATCCCGGCCGACGGGCGGATGCTCGCCTTCTACGGGATCCAGAGCGGTAGGCGGGCGCTGCTCCTGCACCTCAACATCACCAGCCCCGCCCAGGTCACGTTCGTGCTGCCGCTGCTGATCTCGAGGGTCAACGAAGGCCAGTTCGGGACCCTGCTCTCGGCGAAGGTGCCGCGCCTCGCCGGCGGCCTGGGCTCGGTCACCGGGATCGACCTCACCGTCAACCGCCAGTACACCTACAAGGGCAAGCGCCGCAGCTTCCTCAGTGCCAGCTGCGCGGCACCCAGCGGCTTCTCCGGCGGCATCTTCACCCTCGCGCAGGGCCGCTTCCATTTCGGAGGCGGCGAATCGCTGGAGACGACCCTGACCCGTAACTGCAGGGTCCGCTAGGGCCAGGCCGCCTGATCTGTCAGGCGCCACCCGTCCGGAAGCTAACTTCGGTGAGCAGCTCGGCGTAGGGCAGGGAATCGGACGAGCCGGCAGCACCGAAACCATCGAGCAACTCCGGCGCCAGGCAGGCGGCGGCTTCGGCGCGAGCGCGGACGAGGCGGGCGTAGTCATTGCGCTCGAGCTCACCGCGGTGGGCGGCGAGGGCGTGGAGGATCTCCCCGAGGCGCTCCTCTCCGAAGCCGGTCGCGAAGGTCGGCCGCGGCGGCGGTCCCCAGAGCGACCAGAGCCAGAGGCGCGGGCCGTCGGCGCCGCGGGCCGCCAGGGCTTCGCCCGCGACCTCGCCGACCAGCTCGTGGGTCGGGTGGACGTCCCCTGGGCTCGGCGCGACGACGACTTGCGGCCGCAGCTCACCCAGAGCGGTCCCGATCGCCGCGGTCAGCTCGGCGCGCGCCGCCGCCCGGTCGGCGCCCTGGTCGATCCGCGGCAGCGGCTCCGGCACCAGCAGCTCGAATCCGGCCCGCCGGCAGGCCTCGCGCAGCTCGGCCTCGCGGCGCTGCCGCTGCTCGGGCGCGCCGAGCCCGCAGGCGAGGTTGACGACTCGCCAGCCCTCGTCGCGCAGCGCCATCAACGTCGCCGGGGTGCCGATCAGCTCGTCGTCGGGATGCGGGGAGAGGTGCAGGACGGTGCCGACGCTCACAGACCGAGTCCCCCCACCCCGCGCTCGTCCCAGCCGATGTGGTGGGCAAGCTCGTGGCGGAGGGTCCTCTCCACCTGCCGGGCGAGCAGCTCTCGGTCGTGGCCGAAGTCGCGTTCGAGGGTGT
The DNA here is from genome assembly GCA_966211075.1 of uncultured bacterium. Lineage (GTDB taxonomy): Bacteria > Actinomycetota > Thermoleophilia > Solirubrobacterales > 70-9 > VAYN01. The sequence goes on along the minus strand of CBIHMQ010000035.1, from coordinate 1,651 downwards.
CGCGGTAGATCACGATCCGGTCTTCGTAGCGGTCCTGGGCGGCCCCATCGCCGAAGTACTCGCCGTAGGCGCGGTGCTGGGTGCCGAGGTCGGAGACGATCACCGGCACGGTCTCCAGAACCCGCAGGAGCGGCTCCGGCAGGGCGTCGATCGCGTCGGCCACCAGCGATTCGAACTCGTCCATATGGAAAGTGTCTCCCACATGCTTTACGTTCGGCGACCCGGCGCCAGCGCGGGCCACCACATAAACCCACGAGGGGGAGTGCCAAAGAGATGAAAGACGTTCACTCGGGCGTCACGACGAAGCTGCGAATCGCAGGCGCCAGCCTGGCGATCGGCGCGGTCCTCGCCGGCGGCGTCGTCTGGTCGGGCTGCGGCAGCGACGACAGCACCACCACCGAGACGACCACCGAACAGAGCGCCCAGGAGCAGATCGAAGGCGGCGTCAAGGAAGCCGAAAAGGGCCTCGAAGAGGGTGCCGAACAGGCTCAGAAGGGCCTCGAACAGGCCAAGAAGGAACTGCAGGACAGCAAAGGCACCGCCAAGAAGGGCGTCGAAGAAGGCGTGAAGCGGGCCGAAGAAGGCATCGAAGAGGGCAAGGCCCAGGCCGAAAAGGGCATCGAAGAAGCGAAGGAACGGGCAGAAAAGTACCTGCCTTGAACTGAGCGTTGAACGTCGTCGCCGGGCCAGCGGAGGCCTCACATACGCCGCTCGCCCGGCGGCTGGCGCGAGTCGCCGCCTGGGTCGCGCTGGAGAGCCCCGGACCAACCGTGAGGCGAAGGAGAAAAGCCGGGAGATGAAAGAGCGGAAGGAGCGGCGCCGGTGATCGCCCGGCTCGCCGCCGCCGTCACCGGGCGCCGCGGCCGCTGGGTCGTCCTCGCCGTCTGGGCGGCGCTCGGCGTCGCCGGATTCTTCGCCCACTCCGAGATCGGCCGCGTCACCGCGGCCGGCGAGGCCAGCTTCCTGCCCGCCAACGCCGAATCGACGCGGGCGCTGGAGGCGCTTGAGGGAACCACCAGCTCGGGTGGCGGTGGCGGCGAAGAGGTGCCGACGGTGATCGTCTTCGAACGCGCCAGCGGCCTGACGCCGGCCGACCTGGCGGCGATCGGGGCGATCGGCCGCGGCCTCGGGCGGCTCGAGCTGACCGGGGCGACGCCGATCGTCGACCCCTTCTCCGGCGAAGGCCGGAAGGAGCTCGGCACGGTGGCCCGGATCGCCCACGGCGTCGGGCCGGTCTCCCGCAACGGCCGCGCCGCCCTGCTGGTCATGGCACTCGACGCCGGCGACCGGGGCGCGGTGGTCGGCGGTGTGCAGCGGATCCGCAGGTATCTGGCGGCGCACCAGCGCCCCGGCCTCTCCGCCTACGTAACCGGCCCGGCCGGGATCGTCGCCGACCTCGAGAAGGTCGCCGCCGACGCCGGGAAAACGCTGCTGGTGGCGACGCTCGGGCTGGTCCTGCTGCTGCTCCTGGCGGTTTACCGGGCGCCGATCCTGGCCCTGACGCCGCTGCTCGCCGTCGGCGCCGCCTACCTGGCCGCGATCGGCATCGCCTTTCTGCTGATCGAGGCAGGCTGGATGGTCGTCAACACCGAGGGGACGATGCTGCTGCTGGTCCTCGTCTTCGGCGCCGGCACCGACTACTCGCTGCTGC
>CBIHMQ010000034.1:0-13787 GCA_966211075.1 uncultured bacterium | reverse complement strand
GGTCGAGTACTTCGTCTCCTACTACGACTACTACCAGCCCGAGGCCTACGTCCCGGCCCAGGACCTCTACATCGAGAAGGACTCCTCGATCAACGACGAGATCGACCGGCTCCGCCACGCGGCCACCGCCTCGCTGTTCGCCCGCCGCGACGTGATCATCGTCGCCTCGGTCTCCTGCATCTACGGGATCGGCTCGCCGCAGGTCTACAACGAAAAAATGCAGCTCTTCAAAGTCGGCGAGGAAATCGACCGCGACGAGGTCCTTCGCAAGCTGGTGAAAATGCAATACCAGCGCAACGACACGGTGCTCGGGCGCGGTGCCTTCAGGGTGCGCGGCGAGGTCCTGGAGATCATGCCCTCCTACGCCGAGTCGGCCTACCGGATCGCTCTCTTCGGTGACGAGATCGAGGGGATCCAGCACTTCGACCCGCTGACCGGCGAGGTGCTCGACACGATCGACCACGTCTCGGTCTGGCCGGCCTCCCACTACGTGACCAAGGACGAGACCCTGGAGCGGGCGGTCGAGGAGATCCGCGCCGAACTGAACGCCCGCACCGCCGAACTCGAGAACGAGGGCAAGCAGCTGGAGGCGCACCGGCTGCGCCAGCGCACCGCCTACGACATCGAGATGCTGAAGGAGCTCGGCTTCACCTCCGGGATCGAGAACTACTCGCGGATCCTCGACGGCCGCCCCGCCGGCAGCCCGCCGCACACGTTGATCGACTACTTCCCCGAGGACTTCGTCTGCTTCGTCGACGAGTCGCACCAGACGATCCCCCAGATCGGCGGCATGTACGAGGGGGACCGCTCCCGCAAGACGACGCTGGTCGACTTCGGCTTCCGGCTGCCCTCGGCGATCGACAACCGGCCGCTCAAGTTCGACGAGTTTCTCGAGCGGGTCGACCAGCTGGTGATGGTCTCGGCGACGCCGGGGCCGTTCGAGAAAGCGGAATCGACCCGGGTCGTCGAGCAGATCGTCCGTCCGACCGGGATCATCGACCCGGAGATCGAGCTGCGCGAGACCAGGAACCAGATCGACGACCTGATGAACGAGGCGCGCCGGGTCGCCGAGGCCGGCGAGCGCGTCCTCGTCACCACCCTGACCAAGAAGATGGCGGAGGACCTGACCGCCTACCTGCTCGAGTACGGGATCAAGGTCCGCTACCTGCACTCCGAGGTCGACACCCTGGAACGGATCCAGATCGTCCGCGACCTGCGGCTCGGCGAGTACGACGTGCTGGTCGGGGTCAACCTGCTGCGCGAGGGGCTCGACCTGCCCGAGGTCTCGCTGGTGGCGATCCTCGACGCCGACAAGGAGGGCTTCCTGCGCGGCGAGACCAGCCTCGTGCAGACGATCGGCCGGGCCGCCCGGAACGTCAACGGGCGGGTGCTGATGTACGCCGACAAGGAGACCGAAGCGATGAAGGCGGCGATGCGCGAGACCGACCGCCGCCGGGCGATTCAGCTCGCCTACAACGAGGAGCACGGGATCACCCCGGAGACGGTCCGCAAAGGGATCTCCGAGATGGCCGAGTTCCTGGCCATGGAGGACCGCGCCCCGCACAAGCGCCGCCGCAAGCGCACCGAGGCGACCACCCCCGAGGAGCTGGAGCGCAACATCGTCGCCCTCGAGGAGGAGATGCTGGCCGCCGCCGACGACCTCCGCTTCGAGGAGGCGGCGCGGATCCGCGACGAGCTCAAGGAGCTGCGCCGGGACCTCGACGGGATGCGCGCCGGGGCTTAGGCACGGGGTGCCGCCCGGCTAACCTCCGCCCTGATGGCGATCCCCGTCACCGAAGCGACCTTCGACCGCGACGTCGTCGAGCTCTCCCGCGAAACGCCCGTCGTCGTCGACTTCTGGGCCGAGTGGTGCGGTCCCTGCCGGACCCTGACCCCAGCCCTGGAAGCGGCCGAGGCGAGCCGCGGTGGCCGGGTGCTGCTGGCCAAGGTCGACGTCGACTCCAATCAGGCGCTGGCCGCCCGCCACGGCGTCCAGGGGATCCCGGCCGTGAAGGCCTTCCGCGACGGCGAGATCGTCGACGAATTCGTCGGCGCCGTGCCGAAGGCCAAGGTCGAGGCGTTCTTCGAGGCGCTGCTGCCCTCTCGGGCCGACGAGCTGCTCGCCAAAGGCGACGAGCTCTCGCTGCGGGAGGCGGCGGAACTGGAGCCGCGCCGCGCCGACGTCGCCGTCGCCCTTGGCCGCGCCCGGCTCGAGCGCGGGGCGGCGGAGGAGGCACTGGAGGCGGTCGCCGGCCACGAGGCCGATTTCGCCGCCGCCGGAATCGCCGCTCGGGTGCGGCTCGATCGGGCCGGGATCGGCGCCGAGGCCTTCGCGGCGCTCGACCGCGGCGAGCGCGACGCCGCCCTCGACGGCCTCCTCGCCGAGCTCGAGTCTGGTCTCGCCCAGGCCGACGGCCCAACCCGCGAGGAGCTCCGCGAGCTGCTTCGCCGGGCGATCGTCGGCGTCCTCAGCGAGGCCGACCCGGCTGACCCGGCCGCCCGCGCCTACCGGCGCCGCCTCTCCGCCGCGCTCGGTTGAGCGTCCAGGACCGGTGGCCGGGCCCGAAGCGCTCGGCTAGATTCGCCTGAGATGCGTCGGGAGGAGTTGGAGCTGACGGTTTCAGGCGGACGTCGCCTGCGGACGCAGCTCGCCGGGCCGGCCGACGGGGAGTTGGTCGTCTTCCATATGGGCACGCCGGATTCGCGCCATCTGTTCGACGGGAAGCTCGCGGAAGGCGCCAAGCGAGGAGTGCGTCACGTCTGCAGTTCGCGGCCGGGCTACGTCGTCGGGGGCTCGAGCGCTGGTCCCTGCGCTCTGGCCTGCGCTGCCCTGCTCCCGGACCGGGTGATCTCAGCGGCGGTCGTCAGCAGCTTCGCGCCGCGATCCGCCGCCGGCCTCGACTGGGTCGCCGGCATGGGTACCTGGAACCTCGAAGGGTTCGCGGCGCTCGAAGCGGGGGAGGTAGAGCTGGCGCGATTCATCGCCGACTCGCTGCGGGGTGACGCGGATATCGCTGCCTCCAGCGGCAAGTTTCTCGCCTTTCAGCTGAACAGCTGTGCTCGAATAGGACGAGAGGGCATCTGGGCCTGGTTCGACGATGACCGGGCGATCTGGGGCGACTGGGACTTCGACCCGGCCCGGATCGAAGTTCCTGTTTCCACATGATGGCCAGCGAGGTCACATGTCGATGTGGGCTCGCCACTACGGAGCCGTCCTCGACGAGCTGCTCGCCGGTCGCCCGCAAATAGCGCGCTCTTAAGGGAACATCTGTTCGCTTGGCTAAACTCGCTGGCGAGTGCCTGCCTCTGACCGAATCGTCATCTCCGGCGCCCGCGAGCACAACCTCAAGGACGTCGACCTCGAGCTGCCACGCGACGCGCTGATCGTGATCACCGGGCTGTCCGGGTCCGGCAAGTCGAGCCTTGCCTTCGACACGATCTACGCCGAGGGACAGCGCCGCTACGTGGAGTCGCTCTCCGCCTACGCGCGCCAGTTCCTGGGGCTGATGGAGAAGCCCGACGTCGACTCGATCGAGGGGCTCTCGCCGGCGATCTCGATCGACCAGAAGACGACCTCGCGCAACCCGCGCTCGACGGTCGGCACCGTCACCGAGATCTACGACTACCTGCGCCTGCTCTGGGCCCGGATCGGGGTGCCGCACTGTCCCGAGTGCGGGGCCGAGATCACCGGCCAGTCCCAGGAGCAGATCGTCGACCGGCTGATGACCCTCCCGGAGGGGACCAAATTCATGGTCATGGCCCCGGTCGTGCGGGGGCGCAAAGGCGAGTACGGGAAATTGCTCGAGCAGATGCGGCTGGAGGGGTACTCGCGCGTCGAGGTCGACGGCGAGCTGCGCCGGCTCGACGAGGAGATCGTCCTCGACAAGAAGTACAAACACGACATCTCGGTCGTCGTCGACCGGCTGGTGATGAAAACCGATCTGCGCCGGCGCCTCTCGGAGTCGGTCGAGGCGGCGGCCGGGCTGGCCGGCGGCCTGGTCGAAGTCGAGATGGTCGACGACGAGAAGGCGGCGCCGCTGGTCTTCAGCGAGCAGTTCGCCTGCCTCAACTGCGGCACCTCGATCCCGGAGCTGGAGCCCCGGATCTTCTCCTTCAACTCCCCCCACGGCGCCTGCGAGCGCTGCCACGGGCTCGGTTTCCAGCGGGTGATCGACCCCGAGCTGGTCGTCCCCGACCCGACCCTGTCGCTCGCCGAGGGCGCCCTGCAGCCCTGGAACCGCGGCATCAGCGCCTACTGGCGAAGGCTGATCGCCGCCGTCGCCGAGGCCTACGACGTCGACGTCGACAGGCCCTGGTCGAAGCTGAAGAAATCGGAGAAGGAGATCTTCCTCTACGGGACCGGTGAGGAACGCCACCAGGTCAGCTACACCAACCGCTTCGGCCGCCGCCGCTCCTACAAGGTCCGCTTCGAGGGGATCGTCAACAACCTGCAGCGGCGCTACGAGGAGACCGACTCCGAGAACAGCCGCGAGCGGATCGAGGGCTACATGGCCGAGCAGCCCTGCCCGCAGTGCAAGGGGGCGCGGCTGCGTCCGGAGACCCTCGCGGTCAAGGTCGGCGGCCTCAGCATCGCCGAGTACAGCGCCCTCTCGGCGCGGGCGGCGGCGCAGTGGATCAACGAGCTGGAGATGACCGATACCGAGCGGGCGATCGCGCGGCTGATCGTCCGCGAGATCACCGAACGGCTGGCCTTCCTCGAGAACGTCGGGATCGGCTACCTCTCGCTGTCCCGCTCGGCCCGCACGCTCTCCGGCGGCGAGGCGCAGCGGATCCGGCTGGCGACCCAGATCGGCTCGCACCTGGTCGGGGTCATGTACGTGCTCGACGAGCCGTCGATCGGGCTGCACCAGCGCGACAACGAGAAGTTGATCGCGACCCTCGACCGGCTCCGCGACCTCGGCAACACGGTGATCGTCGTCGAGCACGACGAGGGGACGATGCTCGCCGCCGACCACCTCGTCGACCTCGGCCCCGGCGCCGGCGAGCACGGCGGCCACGTGATCGTCTCCGGCACGCCCGCCGAGGTCGCCAAGGACCCGGCCTCGCTGACCGGCCAGTACCTCTCCGGCAAGCGCCAGATCGAGGTTCCCGAGCAGCGCCGCAAGCCGAGCGGGGCGCTGGCGATCCGCGGCGCCCGCGAACACAACCTCAAGGACGTCGACGTGGCGATTCCGCTCGGGCTGCTCTGCTGCGTGACCGGCGTCTCCGGCTCCGGCAAGTCGACCCTGGTCAACGAGACCCTGCACCACGCGGTCGCCAACCGGCTGCACCAGGCGAAGCTGCGGCCCGGCGCCCACGAGGGCATCGACGGCCTCTCCCAGATCGACAAGATCATCAACATCGACCAGTCGCCGATCGGCCGGACGCCGCGCTCCAACCCGGCCACCTACACCGGCGTCTTCGACCACATCCGCCAGCTCTTCACCCAGACCCAGGAGGCTCGTGCGCGTGGCTACAAGCCGGGCAGGTTCAGCTTCAACGTCAAGGGCGGCCGCTGCGAGGTCTGCAAGGGCGACGGTCAGATCAAGATCGAGATGCACTTCCTGCCCGACGTCTACGTCCCCTGCGAGCAGTGCCACGGCAAGCGCTACAACCGCGAGACGCTCGAGGTCCGCTTCAAGGGCAAGAGCATCGCCGACGTCCTCGAGATGTCGGTAGAGGAGGCGGTCGGGTTCTTCGAGAACGTGCCGAAGATCGCCCGGCGGTTGCGCACCCTGCACGACGTCGGGCTCGACTACATCCGCCTCGGCCAGCCGGCGACGACGCTTTCCGGCGGCGAGGCGCAGCGGATCAAGCTCGCCACCGAGCTCTCCAAAGTCGCCACCGGCGACACCCTCTACATCCTCGACGAGCCGACCACCGGCCTCCACTTCGCCGACGTCCAGCGCCTGCTCGAGGTGCTCGGCCGGCTGGTCGACGCCGGCAACTCGGTGGTCGTGATCGAGCACAACCTCGACGTGATCAAGACCGCCGATTTCCTGGTCGACCTCGGTCCCGAGGGCGGCGAAGAGGGCGGCCGGATCGTCGCCACCGGCACCCCCGAGGAGGTCGCCGCCGTCGCCGGTTCCTACACCGGCCGCTTCCTCGCCGAGCTGGTCGAGCCGGCGAAGCGGAAGCGCGGTGGCCGCCGCCGCGAGCCCGTCGCCGCCTGAGTCCACCGGTGTGTGATTTTCGGTCCTAGCGGGTACTTCCCCGCCGGGCAGGCGAAAAAGAGGAGAAACCATGTCCAGATCTGCTGTTTCGAGGCGCGGGGGGTTGACTCTTGCCGCCGGCGTCTTACTCGCGGTTGCCTTGATGGCCACGGGCTGCGGCGGCAGCGACAACGGCGGCGGCTCTCAGATCGCCCTGTTGCTGCCCGAAAACGAAACGCCGCGCTACGAATCGAACGACAGGCCCGACTTCGAAGATGCGGTCGAAGAGCTCTGCGAAGACTGCGAAGTCATCTACCTGAACGCCGGGGGAGACGCTGAAAAACAGCAGAGCCAGGCGGAATCGGCGCTGACCCAGGGGGCCGAAGTGATGGTCGTGGATCCGATGGACTCCAAATCGGCGGCGGCCATCGCCGAAAAGGCGCAGGCCCGGGGGGTCCCGGTGGTGAGCTACGACCGGCTGATCGAAAACGGCGAAATCGACGCCTACGTCTCCTTCGACAACAAAAAAGTCGGCGAACTGCAGGCCGAAACGTTGTCGGAAAAACTCAAAGAAGACGGCAAAGCCAGCGGCCCGATCATCATGATCAACGGCGACCCGGCCGACCCCAACGCGGCGCTCTTCAAGGCAGGCGCGCACGCGGGCTTCAAAGCCGCCGGGGTCGAGGTAGCCAAGGAATACGACACGCCTGGCTGGTCCGCCGAAAACGCCCAACGCGAGGCCCAGCAGGCGATCACCGCGCTCGGCAACAACGGCTTCGCCGGCATCTACGCCGCCAACGACGACACCGGCGGCGGTGCCATCGCGGCGATGAAAGGCGCCGGGATCGATCCTGAAGAAAAGCCGGTCACCGGCCAGGACGCGACCGTCGCCGGCCTGCAGCGGATCCTCGCCGGCCAACAGTTCATGACCGTTTACAAGGAAATCGAACCGGAGGCCAGGGTCACCGCGGAAATCGCCATCGCCCTCGCCGAAGGCGAAGACGTCCCGCAGGACAAAGTCACCGACGAAGTCGACAACGGCAAAGGCAAAGTGCCGTCGGTTCTCCTCAAACCGATCGCGGTCACCAAAGACAACGTCAAAAGCACGGTGGTCGCCGACGAATTCGTGACGGCGCAGGAACTCTGCACCAGCGCCTTCCAGACCGCCTGCAAAGAAGCGGGGATCTCGGGGTGAGATGAACGCCGGCGCTCCCCTTCTCGAGCTGGAGGGAGTCAGCAAGCGATTCGGCCCGGTCCAGGCCTTGGACCGGGTCGACTTCGCCGTTCACGCCGGCGAGGTGATCGGTCTGGTCGGCGACAACGGCGCCGGCAAGTCGACGATGGTGAAGACGATCGCCGGCATCTACGGCGCCGACGAGGGGACGATCAAGTTCGAAGGCCAGCCGGTCTCGATCTCCAAACCGCAGGACGCGACCGCGCTCGGGATCGCCACCGTCTACCAGGACCTGGCGCTCTGCGACAACCTCGACGTCGTCGCAAACCTCTTCCTCGGCCGCGAGGAGGTTTCGCCGGGTCCCGGGCAGGTCTCGCGCCAGCTCGACGAGGCGGGGATGGAGCACCAGACCGGCGAGCTGCTCTCCAACCTGGCGGTGACGATTCCCAGCCTGCGCAGCGAGGTCGGCACCCTCTCCGGCGGCCAGCGCCAGCAGGTCGCCGTCGCCCGCTCGCTGCTCGGCGAGCCGAGGGTGGTTCTGCTCGACGAGCCGACCGCCGCGCTCGGCGTCGCCCAGACCGCCCAGGTCCTCGACCTGATCCGGCGCCTGCGCGAGCGCCAGCTCGGCGTCGTCGTGATCAGCCACAACCTGGTCGACGTCTTCGCGGTCGCCGACCGCATCTTCGTCCTCCGCCTCGGCCGGGCCGCCGGCGAGTTCACGGCCGAACAGACGACCGAGGAGCACGTCGTCTCGGCGATCACCGGCGTCGGCCAGGAAGGCAACGACAAGTGAGGGAGACCCTCCGCCGCGTGGTCCAGGGCGACCTCGCGTCGTTGCGGGTGGTGATCGGGCTGGCGGTGATCTGGGCGATCTTCCAGTTCGAGAACGACCGCTTCCTCTCCGCCCAGAACCTCACCAACCTGATGCTGCAGATCACCGCGATCGGGCTGATCTCGGTCGGCATCGTCTACGTGCTGCTGCTCGGCGAGATCGACCTCTCGGTCGGCGCCGTCAGCGGCCTCGCCGCCGCGGTGATGGCGGTGCTGAACGTCAAACACGGCTGGAGCCCCTACCTGGCGATCGTCGCCGCGATGCTGGTCGGCCTGGCAATCGGCCTGCTCCAGGGCACCCTGTTCAGCCGCTTCGTGATCCCCTCGTTCGTGGTCACCCTCGCCGGGCTGCTGGCCTGGCAGGGAGCGCTCCTGCAGGTACTCGGCTCGACCGGCTCGATCAACATCACCGATCCGAAGATCACCGGCCTCGCGAACACCTTCTACTCCGACGCGGTCGGCTGGGTGTTCGCGGCGGTGATCGTCGCCGCCTACGGCGCTGTGCTGGTGGTCGGCCACCGGCGCCGGCTCGCCGCCGGCCTGGCGGGGGAGAGCGTCGCCACGCTCGGGTTCCGGTTCGGCCTGGTCACGGTGGTGACGCTGGTCGCCGTGGCGGTCCTCAACTCCGACCGCGGGGTGCCGCTGGCGGTGTTGATCCTGCTCGCCTTCGTGGTCGGGATGGAGTACGTGGTCCGGCGAACCGGGTTCGGCCGCCACGTCTTCGCGGTCGGCGGCAACGCCGAGGCGGCCCGCCGGGCAGGCATCTCCGTCGACCGGGTCCGCATCGCGGTCTTCGGAATCGCCGGGACGATGGCGGCGATCGGCGGGATCATGGCCGCTTCGCGCCTGCTCGCCGTCAACCAGAACTCTGGCGGCAACGAACTCCTCCTCCTGGCGATCGCCGGGCCGGTGATCGCCGGCACCAGCCTCTTCGGCGGCCGCGGCTCGGTCTGGACGGCGCTGATGGGAGCCCTGGTGATCGGCTCGATCTCCAACGGCATGGACCTGCTCGCCCTCTCCTCAGCGGTCAAGTTCATGGTCACCGGCGGCGTCCTGCTGCTGGCCGTGATCGTCGACGCCCTGGCCCGACAGCAGCGCTCGGCCTCGGGCCGCGTCTAGCGCGAGACCAGCAGCGAGGCGCCGATGGCGCCGCCTAGGTCGCCGAGCGAGGCGACGCGGACCGCGGGCGGGCGTTCGTCGAGGAAGAGGTGCTTGCGCATCTCCTCCATCAGCGGGTCCATGAAGCGGTCGCCGAAGCGGACCCCAAGGCCGCCGCCGATGACCACCGCTTCGGGGTCGAGCAGGTTGACGGCGGAGGCAATGCCGGTCCCCAGCGCCTCGATCGCCCGGTCGATCAGCTTCTGGGCCAGCTGGTCGCCGTGGTCGAGGGCGCGCTCCCAGATGCCGCTGGTCAGCCGCGGTTTGTCGTGCTTCTCCATCAGCTTGAAGAGGTCGGTCTTGTGGCCCTCTTTGTGCTCGCGGCGCGCCTCGGCTTCCATCGCCGAGCGGCCCGCGTATGCCTCCATGCAGCCGCGCCGCCCGCAGGGGCACTTGGCACCGCCGCGCTTGACGACCATGTGGCCGATCTCTCCGGCCGCCCCGCGTCCCAGCCAGGGCTTGCCGTCGAGGACGAGGCCGCCGCCGACGCCGGTGCCCCAGAAGACGCCGATCAGGCTCTGAAACTCACGCCCGGCGCCGAGGTGGAACTCGGCTTCGGTGGCGACCTGGACGTCGTTGCCGACTCGGACCGTCGTGCCCAGCGCCTCGCTGAGGTTTTCCGCCAGCGGGAAGCTGCCCTCCCAGCCGGGCAGGTTGCGGGCTCCGGAGACGACCCCGGTCTTCTCGTCGGCGTCGCCGGGGGAGCCGACACCGACGCCGCTCAGGGCACTGGATTCGACGCCGGCCGCCGTGGCCGCTTCGCGCAGCGCCGCCGCCATCGCCGCGGCGACGTCGGCCGGGCCGCCGCTGGTCGGCGTCGGTTGGCGCGCCTCGCCGACGACCTTGCCACCGGCGTCGACGATCGCCGTCTGGATCTTGGTCCCACCGAGATCGATGCCGCCGCGCAGCTCCGCCACGCCCGCCAGTCTATGCCGGTTCCCCTTGCCGTTTGTCGCCCACAGGGCTACAAGCAACAGGGGGAAGTAAGGTCGGCGGCGTGGGCGAGCTGGCCGGCTGGCGGATTTGGTGGGCGAAGCGGCGCTGGTATGAGCGCAATCACCGCCGCCTGCGCCGCTGGCGGATCGACCGTCACGCCGCCCGCGGCGGCTTCTTCATCCGCCACCCGGTCGAGGGCGAGGTGCTGGAGGCGCTCGACGAGGGGCGGCTGACGATCGGCGAGGGGACCCTGCTGGAGCCAGGCTGCTGGCTGACCCTGGGCCCGCACGCCCGGATTGAGATCGGCGAGGGCTGCTTCCTCAATCGCAACACGATGATCGCCGCCTACGAGCGGGTCACGATCGGAGACCACACGATGTTCGCCAACGGCTGCTTCGTCGGCGACGCCAGCCACCGCTACGACGACCCCGACATGCCGATCACCTGGCAGGGCTTCACCTCCAAGGGCCCGGTGGAGATCGGCGACAACTGCTGGTTCGGGGTCAACTGCGTGGTCACCAGCGACGTCCGTGTCGGTCCCCGCTGCGTTGTCGGCGCCAACTCGGTCGTCAACCGCGACCTGCCGACGCGAACGATCGCCGCCGGCGCCCCCGCCCGGGAGATCGGCGAGGTCGAGTTCGCGACCGACCGTTAGATCACCCGGGCGCGATCCCCAATTTTCGGCCTATTCGCCTCGATCGCCCTCGGTCGTGCCTATACTCGGCTGACGAAGGCCGTGACCCGAAGGGCATGGACCCGATGAATTTGAACCTCCCCAATGGCAACACCCCGGCCGGGACCGCCGGCGCGACCGTGTTTCGCACCAAAGGCGAGCTGCGCGCGGCGCTGACCGCGCCGCGCCGCGAGTGCCGCTCGATCGGCCTGGTGCCGACGATGGGCTACCTGCACGACGGTCACCTCTCGCTGCTGCGGGCGGCCCGGGCCGAGTGCGACGTCGTCGTCATGAGCCTGTTCGTCAACCCGACCCAGTTCGGGGCCGGAGAGGACCTCAGCCGCTATCCGCGCGACGAGGAGCGCGACCTGCGGCTCGCCACCGAGGCCGGCGCCGACTTCGTCTACGCCCCCGCCGTCGAGGAGGTCTACCCGCACGGCTTCAGCACCCGGGTCGCGGTCGAGGGCAACCTCACCGCGGTCCTCGACGGCGACCCGGCCCGGCGCGGCCCCGGCCACTTCCGCGGCGTCACCACCGTGGTCGCCAAGCTCTTCAACTCGGTCCAGCCCGACATCGCCTACTTCGGCCAGAAGGACGCCCAGCAGGCGGCGGTGATCCGGCGCATGGTCCGCGACCTCGACTTTCCCCTCCACGTCGAGGTCCTGCCGACCGTCCGCGAGCCCGACGGCCTGGCGATGAGCTCCCGCAACGCCTACCTCAGCGAGACCGAGCGCCAGCGCGCCACCGCTCTCTCGCGCGCCCTCCGCGCCGCCGAGGAGAGCGCCCGCGCCGGCTCGCTCGCCGCCGGCCTCGAAGCCGGCCGCCGCGTCCTCGCCGAGGCGGGCATCGAGCCCGAATACCTGGAGGCCCGCGACGCCGAGCTCTTGGAGCCGGTCGCGGAGCTGAACGGCAAACCCGTCCTTATCGCCGTCGCCGCCCGAGTGGGGGGCGCGCGGCTGATCGACAACGTCCTTGTCAGACCCTGAACCGCTCCCCATCCCCATAAGGAGAGTCATGCAGAGGCACATGCTGAAGTCGAAGATCCACCGGGCGACGGTGACCGATTGCGACGTCGACTACATCGGCAGCATCACGATCGACACCGAGCTGATGGCCCAGGCCGACCTGGTCACCAACGAGCAGGTCCACGTCTGGGACATCGACAATGGCTCCCGCTTCGTCACCTACGTGATCGACGGCGAGCCCGGCTCGCGGACGATGCAGGTGAACGGCGCCGCCGCCCACCTGGTCGAGCCCGGCCACAAGATCATCGTCGCCTCCTTCGCGGTCTATGAGGAGAGCGACCTCGAGACCTACTCGCCGGTGGTCGTTCACGTCGACGACGCCAACGAGCCGGTCGCGGTCGACAGCCACCCCGAGGTGCTGCTCTCATGAGCTCCGGCGCCCGCTCCCATACCGCTCCCGCCGACCGCCGCCCGGTCAGCCTGCCGCGGCTGGCCGAGATGAAGGCGAACGGCGAACCGATCGTGATGGTCACCGCCTACGACTACCCGTCGGCGAGCGTCGCCGAGGAGGCCGGCGTCGACATCGTCCTCGTCGGCGACTCGGCCGCCAACGTCGTGCTCGGCTACCCCGGCACCGAGATGGTCTCCCTGGAGGAGATGCTGGTGCTCGGCAAAGCCGTCCGCCGCGGTCTGAAGACGCCGCTGATGATTGGCGACATGCCGATGGGCAGCTACGAGGCGAGCAACGAGCTGGCGATCCAGAACGCCCAGCGGCTGGTCAAGGAGACCGGCTGCCAGTGCGTCAAGCTCGAGGCCGGCGGCATCTCCGCCGAACGGGCCCGGGCGATCGTCCGGTCGGGGATCCCGGTGATGGGCCACATCGGCCTCACCCCGCAGACCGCGACCGCGCTGGGCGGCTACAAAGCCCAGGGCAAGACCGCCGGCGCCGCGATCCAGCTCCACGAGGACGCCCTGGCGCTGCAGTCGGCGGGCTGTTTCTCGATCGTGATCGAGGCGGTTCCGGCGGCGATCACCGAGGCCCTCGTCGGCAAGCTGGAGATCCCGACGATCGGCATCGGCGCCGGCCACTCGACCGCCGGCCAGGTGCTCGTCTTCCACGACCTGCTCGGGATCACCACCGGCCACGTCGCCAAATTCGTCAAGCGCTACGCCGACGTCCACGACGAGATGGTCGACGCCGTCCGCCGCTACGGCGACGAGGTCCGCACCCGCCACTTTCCCGAGCCCGACCACGTCTACGGCGTCGAGCCCGCCGAGCTGGACGAGTTCCGTCGCTACCTCGAGGAGGACAGCCTCAGCTCCAAGAGCTCCTGGGACTGGGAGCCGCTGCCCTGAACGAGCGGTGGAGTTTGTCCTCGCCCTGGCGTGGAAAAAGTCGACAGCGCTCGTCGTACGATGCGGGGGAATGCCGATCTATGAGTTCGAGTGCGAGGGGTGCGGCGAGCGGTTCGAGGAGCTGATCGCGGTCGAGGCGACCGCACCGGCCTGTCCGAGCTGCGGGTCGGAGCGGACCCGGCGGCTGATGTCCGCCGTCTCGCCGGCGGGGCGGCAGCCCCGGGGGGCGAAGGCGCGCTCGGGCGAGTCCCGGCGGGTCGAGCGGGAAGCGGCGCGGCAGGACCGGATCGCCGAGTCGCGCAAGAAGCGGGCGGCCGGGGAGTCGGTGCGGCCGGGGGGGAGGAAGGCGGAGTGAGCGCCACCGCAGAGCAGCGGCGCGCGGAGCTGGTCGCGCTCTACAAAGAGGTCTCCACGTGCAGCAAATGCCCCCTGCACGAGACCCGCACCAAAGCCGTCTTCGGGGCCGGCAACGCCGACGCCGAGCTGATGTTCGTCGGCGAGGCGCCGGGGGCCGAAGAGGACCGCCAGGGGCTGCCCTTCGT
>CBIHMQ010000033.1:0-13792 GCA_966211075.1 uncultured bacterium | reverse complement strand
GGCGGTCCCAGGGGCCGGGGGGACGCCCGGGGCAGGGTCGGCGGACGCGCCTCCGCGAGCTGCGTCGCCGGGATCCGTGGTGCCGGTAGGCGCTCCGCGCTGAGTGTCCGGCGACCCTGCCCCGGGCGTCCTCTCAGCTTCAGCGGCGCTCCCGGGCGCGGGGACGGAGTTCGCGGAGTCGGTGTCCTGCCAGCGGATGCCCTGGCCGCCGATGTCTGCGTCCGTAATCCCGTTGTAGAACGGGACCGCGTCCGTGAGCGCCGCGAAGGCCGTGGGCTGGGAGTCGATTCCGGTGTCGTGGCCCAGGGCGGCGGACAACTCGCTCAGTACCTGCCAGTTCGGGCGGAGGGCCTCGGGGCGGGAGGCGCTGGGCCGGACCCGCTGCAGGCGGCCGTCTGGGTGGGTCACCGTGCCGTCTTTCTCGGCGTGGGTCTCCAGCGGCAGGACCACGTCGGCCTTGGCCGTGGTGGCGTTCTCGTGCATGGAGAAGACGACCAGGTGGTCCGCGGCCGTCAGCGCCGCCTCCCAGGCCGGGGTGTCCGGGAAGTCGCGGAGGGGGTCGACGCCGAAGAGGATCAGGCCGTTGAGCTCGCCGGACTCCAGGGCCGCCCGGATCTCCTCGGTCGACCTGCCCACGCGTCTGCCCTGACCCGTGTTATGGACGGGTAGGGGCAGACTCGTCAGGCCCGAGCCGGCGTCGGGGAGGCAGCCGGCCTCGCGGGTGCCGCGGGCGTTGGCGAAGTCGGGGATCTCAAGCAGGCCGGAGCCCTCGAAGGCGGTCAGGTTGAGGGCGTTCGCGAGGTCGAGGAGGGCGTCGACCGCGCCGTCGCGGGCGAGGCGGTCGCCCCAGATGACCACGACCTTGGCCGCTTCGCCCCCGGCGCTGTCGCTGCCGGTGGCCTCGCGGAGAGCGTCGGCCAGCGGCGTGGCGACGTTTTCGGTGCCGCCGAGGGCCGCGGCCAGCTCGCCGAGGAAGTGGGCGGCCTCGCCGGGGGCGTAGCGGGCGATCGCCTCGGCGCCGCCGTCGAGGGCGGTCGGGCGCTCGGTGGCGACGGCGAGCTTGGCGCCGTGGCGGCGGATCGCCTTGCGAATCCGCAGGTCGAGGATCGGCGAGGAGTGCAGCGGGTCGGTGCCGAGGACCAGGATCGCCGCCGCCCCGTCGATGTCGCTGACCTTCGCCGAGACGTTGGGCTGCGCCAGCCGCACCAGCTGCTCGCGGCTCGCCCCGCGCGAGGGGCGCGAGTCGACGTCGGCGGAGCCGAGCGCCTCGCGCAGCAGGCGCTGGACCAGGTAGCCCTCCTCGTTGGAGGCGTCGCCGACGATCGCCGCGACCCTGCCGCCGGCCGCGCGCAGCCCCTCGGCCGCCGCCTCGATCGCCTCAGGCCACTCGGCCGCGGCGCCGCCGCGCAGCCGCGGACCGCGCACCCGCTCGGGCGCGTCGAACATCTCGAAGCCGTAGCGGCCACGGTCGCAGAGCCAGCCGTCGTCGATTTCCTCGTTGTCGCGGGCGAGGACCCGTTTCACCTTCTCGTCGCGGACCGTGAAGCTGACGTTGCACTGACTCGGGCAGAGCGTGCAGACCGAGCCGGCCTGCTCGATGTCCCAGGGCCGGGCCCGGAAGCGGTAGGTGTAGTTGGTCAGCGCCCCGACCGGGCAGATGTCGGTGATGTTGCCGTGGAAGGGGGCGACGTAGGGGCGGTCGTCGAAGGTGCCGACGAAGGTCCGGTCGCCGCGCTCGAGCAGCTGCAGCTGGGCGTCCTCGGAGACCTCCTGGCTGAAGCGCACGCAGCGGTAGCAGAGGATGCAGCGCTCGCGGTCGATCGCGACCAGCGGCGAGAGTTCGATCGGCTTCTCGAAGTGGCGCTTTTCGTCGGTGAAGCGCGATTTGCCTGGCCCCCAGCCGTAGGAGATGTCCTGCAGCGGGCATTCGCCGCCTTTGTCGCAGACCGGGCAGTCGAGCGGGTGGTTGACGAGCAGGAACTCGACGACCGCGTTCTGGGCCTCCTTGACCTGCTCGGTGCGGGTGTGGACGACCATCCCGTCGCGGACCGGGGTCGAGCAGGAGGTCTGCAGTTTCGGGATCCCCTCGACCTCGACCAGGCACATCCGGCAGGCGCCGACCGGGTCGCCGAGTTTCGGGTCGTAACAGAAGACCGGGATCTCGACGTCGCCCTTGCGGGCGGCGTCGTGGAGCATCTCCCCCTCGGTGGCGACGATCTCGCGGCCGTCGACGACGATCGTGATCTCCTTGCCCTTGCTCACGTCGACGCCCCCAGGGTCTCGGCCGGGCCCTGCACCGCCGCCAGCGCCGTCTCCATGTCGAGCGAGGAGGAGCCGGCCCTGGCCATCACTTCCTCGAACTCGGGGCGGAACTTGCGGACCATGGCGCTGACCGGCATCGCCATCGAGTCGCCGAGCACGCAGAGGCAGTGCCCCATGATGTTCTCCTGGACCGAGCTGATGATGTCGAGGTCCATCGGGGTCGCCTCGCCGCGCACCACCCGTTCCAGCATCTTCACCGTCCAATTGGTCCCCTCGCGGCAGGGCGTGCACTTGCCGCAGGACTCGTGGTGGTAGAAGCGCGCCGTGCGCAGCGCCATGTGCGGGATCGAGACCCGGTCGTCGGCGACGATGATCGAGCCGGAGCCGAGCATCGAGCCCGCTTCGGCCATCGCCTCGAAGCTGTAGGGGAGGTCGAGCTCGGCCGGGGTGAGGACCGGCGAGGAGGAGCCGCCCGGGTAGAAGGCCTTGACCTCGTGGCCGGGCTCGGGACCGCCGGCGAGGCCGTAGATCAGCTCCCGGGTCGGGATCCCCAGCTCGACCTCGTAGTTGCCGGGGCGACGGACGCCGCCGGAGATCGAGACGACCTTGGTGCCCGGCGACTGCTCGGTCCCGTAGCCGCGGAACCACTCGGCTCCTTTGGCGACGATCCGCGGCACGTTGGAGAGCGTCTCGACGTTGTTGATCAGGGTCGGCCCGCCGTACAGGCCCTGCACGGCCGGGAAGGGCGGCTTCAAGCGCGGGTTGCCGCGCTTGCCCTCGAGGGCGTCGAGCAGGGCGGTCTCCTCGCCGCAGATGTAGGCGCCGGCGCCGCGGTGCACGACCAGCTCCAGGTCACGGTGCGTGCCGAGGATGTTCGTCCCCAGGTAGCCCGCCTCGTAGGCTTCGGCGACGGCGGCGTCGAGGATGTCGGCCTGGTCGGCGTACTCGCCGCGGATGAAGATGAAGGCGTGGCCCGCGTCGGCGGCAAGCGCGGCGATCGCGATCCCCTCGATCAGCTGGTGCGGGTTGCGCTGCATCAGCTCGCGGTCCTTGAAGGCGCCCGGCTCGGACTCGTCGGCGTTGCAGCAGAGGTACTTGGCCATCTCGCCGCGGGGCAGGAAGGAGGCCTTTTTGCCCATCGAGAAGCCGGCGCCGCCGCGGCCGCGCAGCCCCGAGTCTTCGAGCTCCTTGAGGACTTCGTCCTGCTCCATCTGGCGGTACGCCTTCTCCTGCGTCGCGTAGCCGCCGACCAGGCGCTTGTAGCCGTCGAGGGTGCGCAGCGCCGGGTCCTCGGCGTGCTCGAGCAGGACGCGGGTCTCGCGCGGATCAGCCATTGGCGCCACCCTCGGGCAGGTCGGCCGCCAGCGGCCGCTTCAGCAGCGACTTCTCGGGGAGGACCTCCTCACCGGCTTTGAGCTGGGCGATCGCCGTCCCCGCCTCGGCCGCCTCCAGCGGCCCGTAGTAGCGCTGGTCGATCGCGGCCATCGGGGCGATGTCGCAGGCGCCCAGGCACTCGAAACCGGTCACGAAGAAGCTCTCCTCGTCGCCCCCGGCGGCCGCCTTGAAGGCGTCGAGCAGCTCGTCGCCGCCGCGCATCCAGCAGCTGATGTTGGTGCAGACCTCGATCCGGTGTGCCCCGACCGCTTCCGTATGGAGCAGGTCGTAGAAGCTCGCCACCGACTCCAGGTAGGCCGGGGTCACCCGCATCACCGCGGCGGCCTGGCGAATCCCCTCCGGGGTGCACCAGCCGTAGCGCTCCTGGACCGCCCAGAGGGCCGGGATCGAGGCCGATTTGCGGTCCGGGTAGCGGCCCATCAGCGCCTCGATCCGCTCCCGCAGCTCATCCGGGCAGTCGACTTCGTGCAGCTCCGGGATCTCCTCCTCGCGGCGGCCGGGGACGCGCCCCTCGGTGACCGCGCGGTCGACCGGCAGGTTCGGGTTGCTGATCCCGGGACCGTCGACGGGGCTCACCGGTCGACCCCCCCGAGGATCGGGTCGAGCATCCCCAGCGAGCAGATCATGTCGGCGACGTAGGTGTCGACGGCCATGTCGCGGAAGGACTGCAGGTTGACGAAGGAGGGGTCGCGGAAGTGGACCCGGGCCGGCTTCGAGGAGCCGTCGGCGAGCACGAAGCAGCCGAGCTCCCCGCGCGGCGACTCGATCCCGTAGTAGACCTCGCCGGGATCGACCCGGAAGCCCTCGGTGACGAGCTTGAAGTGGTGGATCAGCGACTCCATCGAGGTCGAGAGCTCCGAGCGCGGCGGCAGCACGTACTTGCGGTCGTCGGCGATGAAAGGGCCCTCCGGGAGCGCGTCGAGGCACTGGCCGACGATCCGCGCCGACTCGACCATCTCGGCGACCCGGACCCGGTAGCGGTCGTAGTTGTCGCCGACCGTGCCGACCGGGATCTTGAAGTCCATCTCCGGGTAGGTGAGGTAGTCGAATGCTTTGCGGAGGTCCCAGGGCTCGCCGGCGGCGCGCAGCAGCGGCCCGGTCACGCCCAGCTCGAGGAGCCGCTCGCGCGAGACGATCCCGACGTTTTTGGTCCGCTGCAGGAAGACCTCGTTGCGGTCGAGCAGCGCTTCGTACTGGCCGACCCGCACCGGCATCTCCTCGACGAACTTGCGGCATTTCTCCTCGAAGCCGACCGGGATGTCCTCGATGACGCCGCCGACCTGGAAGTACCGGGTGTGCATCCGCTGCCCGGTCGCCATTTCGAACAGGTCGAGGATCCGGTCGCGCTCGCGGAAGCAGTACCAGAGCATCGAGATCGCGCCGAGGTCGAGCGCCGTCGTCCCCAGCCAGACCAGGTGCGAGTGGATCCGGTTCAGCTCCAGGAAGAGGGTCCGCAGGTACCTGGCGCGGGGCGGGATCTCCAGCCCGACCAGGCGCTCGACCGCGCCGCAGTAGGCCTCCATCTGGAAGAAGTAGGAGACGTAGTCCATCCGCTCCACGAAGGGGATGACCTTCCAGTAGCTCTTGTCCTCGCAGGACTTTTCGATCCCGGTGTGGACGTAGCCGATCACCGGCCGGCACTCGCGGACGATCTCGCCTTCGAGGTCGACGACCAGCCGCAGCACCCCGTGCGTGGCCGGGTGGTGCGGGCCGATGTTGACCGTCATCACCTCGGTGGTGCGGTCCTCGTTCAGCCCCACCTCCTGGGTCGCCAGGTCAGCCACGGGCGCGCTCGCTGTAGGTGAAGGTGACCGGCTCGCCGCCGACCGGGAAGTCGCGCCGCTGCGGCCAGCCGACGTAGTCGTCGGGCAGCAGGATCCGGGTCAGGTCGGGGTTGCCGCGGAAGACGATCCCGAAGAAGTCGAAGGCTTCGCGCTCCTGGAACTGGGCGGTCGGGAACAGCTCCACGCAGGAGTCGATCTCCGGCGAGGCGTCCTCGCCCGGGTCGGCCAGCATCGCCTTGACCCGGACCCGCTCGCAGCGCTCGCGGTTGAGCAGCTCGTAGTGAACGCCGAAGCGCGGCTCGGCCGGGAGGTAGTCGGCGACGTGGAGGCTGGAGAGGAAGCGGTAGCCGTGGGCGGGCTGATCGCGCAGCCAGCGCAGAACGTCGAGCACCCGGGCGGGGTCGGCGATCAGGGCCGCCTGCTCGCGGTCGAAGGAGGTGGCGAGGACGGCGCCGGCGTGGTCGCGCTCGATTTCGCCGCGGATCAGCTCCAGGCCGGGTGCGTCAGGCACGGGACGCTCCGGTCACCGGCGGTTCGAGGACCGTCCGCCGCGCCTCCTCGTAGGCCGCCAGCTCGAGGTCGCTCGGTTCGCTGCGGGGGCCGCCGCGCGCCCACTCCTCGGTGCCCTCGGCGTTGTAGCGCTGCCGCCAGCCCGGGTCGGGGTTGCCCTGGATCTTGCGCTGCAGCTTCGTGAAGCCGTAGAGCACCGCCTCCGGCCGCGGCGGGCAGCCGGGGATGTGGAGGTCGATCGGCATGAACTTGTCGGCGCCCTGGACGACGGCGTAGTTGGAGAACATCCCGCCGGACGAGGAGCAGGCGCCCATCGAGATCGCCCATTTCGGCTCCAGCATCTGGTCGTAGAGGCGGCGGACGACCGGCGCCATCTTGATCGAGACCCGGCCCGAGAGGATGATCAGGTCGGCCTGGCGCGGCGAGGCCCGCAGCGCCTCGGCGCCGAAGCGGGCGAGGTCGTAGCGAGCGGTGACGATCGAGATCGGCGCCTCGATCGCGCAGCAGGCGAGCCCGAAGGTGAGCGGGAAGATCGAGTTCGACCGGGCCCAGTTCTGCAGGTCCTTGAGCTTGGTCGTGACGACCCGCTCTTCGACGTAGCGCTCGAGCTCTTCGCCCTCGAGGTCGCCCTTCAGCATCTGACGCGCGGTCAGCTGCTTGGAGCGCAGGCTGCGGCGCTCTACCTCCAATCCAGGGCCCCCTTCCGCCAGACGTAGACGAAGGCGATCATCAGCAGGACCACGAAGACGACCAGCTCGCCGAGGACGAAGATGCTGTCGGCGTCCTTGAGGATCACTCCCAGCGGATAGAGGAAGACGACCTCGATGTCGAAGAGGATGAACAGCATCGCGATCAGGTAGAAGCTGACCCCGAAGCGCAGGTTCTTGGCGGGGACCACCGGGATCCCGGACTCGTACGGCTCTTCCTGACGGCGGCTCGCCGAGGTCGGGCGGGCCGGCTTCTTCGGGCCGATCAGGTGGTTGAGCATCATGAAGACGCCGCCGACCGTGAGGCCGAGGAAGAGGAAGACGAGAATCGGTAGGTAGCTCTTCAGCACTGGGGTGTGTCCTACCCCGGGAGCCTCTGCCGTTAAGCCGGCGTCGGCGCCCGTCGGGCGCTGTTATACAACCACATTGTGACAACTTGCTACATAGTGATATTCCGCATCAGTAAGCCGAATCCCGACCCCTTTGGGCGGATTTCGCCCGCGTTTGGCGCTGGGATCGGAAGCGAGGCCTGATGCCGGAGGTCCACCTCGTCGTTGGCGTGCTGCTGATCGTCCTCAACCTGGCCGCCGGCATCCTCGGCGGCGTCGCCTGGTTTGGGGACCGTGCCTCCGTCCCGTTCTGGTACCTGCTGCGGGCCGCGCAGGCCGCGGTCGTGCTCCAGGCCCTGCTCGGCCTGCTGCTCCTGGTCACCAACCATGAGCCCCCGGACGACCTCCACCTGCTCTACGGGATCCTGCCCCTGCTGGTCTCGTTCATGGCCGAGGGCGCCCGCGCCGGCGCCGCTCAACGCGAGCTCGGCGAGACCGATTTCGAGACCCTCCCCGGCGACCAGCAGCAGTCGATCGCGATGGCGATCGTCCGCCGCGAGATGGGGATCATGGCGGTCAGCTGCTGGGTCATCTTCTTCATCGCCGTCCGCGCCGCCGCCACCAGCGGCGCCTTCTTCTAGGCGGGATTGGCGAAACACCCGCACGCGTCCGGCGGCGGCGGACGAGCCAAGGGCCAGGAGCTACGGCAGGCGCGCTACCGCTCCGCCGGTTCGATCTTGAAGACCGGGTGGTCGGGGGCGATCCGCCTCGGGGACCTCCGTGGCGGTGAACTCCTCCGCCCCGCGCTCGACCAGGCGGCCGCCGCCGGTCGGCGCCGATCCGCAACGGGTTGACAGGCGTCTGCGATGCCGAGGCCGCGGTGGCTCAACCAGCCGACCAGCGGGTTGAAGACCCTGGCGGTGAACCAGCCCGGCCGTTGGAAGCGCGGCGAATCGCTCACCCCGCGATCGTGGCACCGCTCGCCGCGGAAGCCGGCGCTTGCGGAGATTCCCTCGTCGCCGAGGGGGAGAGATTCGCGCCGTCGCGGCCCTGGCGCCGTCATGGCCGTGAACGGTGGAGCAAGACCATTGGATACCATATGGCCGATGACGCGGACCCAGACCCTGGTCCAGCTCAACGAGGAGCTGCTGCGGCGCTTGGACGAGCGCGGCGCCCGCGAGGGCCGCTCCCGCTCGGCCCTGATCCGCGAGGCGATCGAGGCCTACCTCCACGACGAGGAGAACGCCCGGATCGACCGGGAAATAAGGGAGGGCTACGAACGGATCCCGGAGACCGAGGAGGAACTGCGCTGGGCCGAAGCGAGCGCCATCGAAGGGGTTGAAGAAGAGCCGTGGTGAGCCGGGGCGACATCTACTGGCTGGAGCTGCCGAACGAAAAGCGACGCCCGGCCCTCGTCCTCACCCGGGAGCAGGCGATCCCGGTCATGAACAAGGTGGTGATCGCCTTCGTGACCAGCAAGGTCAGGGGCATCCCCACTCAGATCGCGCTGGGCCCGGAGGACGGGATGCCGCGGAACTGTGCGGTCAGCTTCGACAACGTTCGCACCGTCCCAAAGGCCCTCCTCACCGATCGCATCGCCTCTCTCTCCGGCCCCCGCATGCACGAGGTCTGCAGGGCCCTGGCGATCGCCACCGGCTGCAACTGATCCGGAGGCGCCAGGCTGCGGCTCAACCCAGCGGCCGGTACTCGCCGCCGTGGAAGACCAGCGGGTCGCCCTCGCCGATCTCGAGGTCGGTGACCGAGCCGGTGACGATCACGTGGTCGCCGGCGGCGACCACGTCGCGGAGGTCGCAGGCAATCCAGAGCAGGGCGCCGTCGATCGCCGGGATGCCGTCGCGCTCGTTCCAGGCGACCCCGGACCACTTGTCGGCGACCGGGGCCTTGGTCGCGAAGGAGCGGGCGACCGCCTCCTGGCCGTCGTGGAGGACGCTGATCCCGAAGCGGTCGGCGGCCTGGACGGCGTGCAGGGTGCGGGAACCGCGGTCGAGACAGGCCAGCATCAGCATCGGCTCGATCGAGAGCGAGCAGACGGCGTTGGCGGTCGCCCCGGCCGGTCCCTCGGCGCCGGTCGCGGAGACGACGGTGACGCCGGTGGGGAGGCTTGCCATCGCGGTTCGGAAGCGGTCTGGGGGCGGCGTCGGCATCGTCAGAAGGGCTCGATCGTCGCCAGACAATATGATGCCCGCCGCGTGCGTCCCGTACTGATCATCGCCGCCCTCCTAGCCGCCGCCCTCGGTCTGTCCGCCTGTGGCTTCGGCGAAGAGAGCGTCACCGTCTCCAAGAGCGACCCCAACTACGAAGGGGCCCAGCTCTTCGCGAGCCACTGCTCGGGCTGCCACACCCTGGCCGCCGCCGGCACCCAGGGCAGCGGCAACCGCGGCGAGAGGACGCAGGGTCCGAACCTCAATCAGCGAACCGAGACGTATGAAGACGCGCTCTTCGCGATCCAGAACGGTGGCTTCTCGGGGGCGATCATGCCCCAGAACATCGTCGTCGGCAAAGAGGCCGAAGCGGTCGCCCGGTTCGTCGCCGAGTACGCGGGCGAAGACGCCGAAGAGTCGCCCCGGCCCGGCCAGCCCTCTCCCTGAGCGGGACCCCGAGTGCTCGACCTGAAGCTGATCCGCTCCGAGCCTGAGCGGGTCAAGGCCGCGTTGGCGCGGCGCGGCGCCGCCGGCCAGGTCGACGAGCTGCTCGCCCTCGACGCCCGCCGCCGCGAGCTGCTGCCCCGGGTCGAGAACGCGCAGGCGGAGCGCAAGGCGCTCTCCAAGCAGATCGGCGAGGCCAAGCAGCGCGGCGAGGGCGCCGAGGAGCTGATGGCGCAGGTGCAGGAGCTGAAGGAGACGATCGAGTCCGGCAAGGAGGAGTTGGAGGCGGTCGAGACCCGGCTCGGCGAGCTGGCCCGCTCGCTGCCGAACCTGCCCGACCCCGACGCCCCGGACGGGATGGCCGAGGAGGACGCGGTGGTCGTCCGCGAGGTCGGGACCATCCCCCAGTTCGACTTCGAGCCCCGCGACCACCTCGAGATCGGCACCGAGCTGGGCCTGATCGACGTCGAGGCGGCGGCGCGGCTCTCCGGTTCCCGCTTCGCCTACCTGAAAGGCGACCTGGTCCTGCTGGAGCTGGCCCTGGTCCGCTTCGCGATCGACCTGGTCGGCGAGGAAGGCCACGAACCGGTGGTGCCGCCGGTGCTGGTCCGCGAGGAGGCGCTGGAGGGGACCGGCTTCCTGCCTGGCGACCGCGACCAGATCTACGAGATCCCCAAGGACGACCTTTTCCTGACCGGCACCTCGGAGGTGGCGCTGGCCGGGCTGCACGCCGACGAGATCCTCGCCGCCGAGCAGCTGCCGATCCGCTACGCCGGCTTCTCGACCTGCTTCCGGCGCGAGGCCGGCGCCGCCGGCCGCGACACCCGCGGCATCTTCCGCGTCCACCAGTTCGACAAGGTCGAGATGTTCTCGTTCGTCGAGCCGTCGGAGTCGGCGGCCGAGCACGAGCGGCTGCTGGCGATCGAGGAGCGGATCCTCGGCGAGCTGGAGCTCCCCTACCGGGTCGTCAACGTCGCCGCCGGCGATCTCGGCGCCCCCGCCGCCAAGAAGTACGACTGCGAGGCGTGGATCCCCAGCCAGGGTCGCTACCGGGAGCTGACCTCCTGCTCGAACACGACGGATTACCAGGCTCGCCGGCTTGGCTGTAGGTATCGGGCCGCCGATGGCGAATCACCGCAGGCGGTCCACACGCTGAATGGGACGGCGGTGGCCGTGGGACGGACGATGATCGCGCTGATCGAGAACCGGCAGGAACGGGACGGAAGTTTCTCCCTACCTAATACTTTGCATCGGTACGGATGCCCTGACAGAATCGCGCCCCGATCATGAGCTCCGGCGTCCGAGAGGCGAAGCGCGTGGTCCTCTGCGACGACCACGAGATCGTCCGGGAGGCGATCAAGTCGCGGATGGCCAATTCGCCGATAGTCGAAATCGTCGGCGAGGCGGGCGACGGGCGCGACGTCGTCGACGTTGTCAAGCAGCTCGAGCCCGACGTCCTGATCATCGACGTCGAGCTGCCGAAACGGGACGGGATCGAAGCGACCCGTGAGGTGCTGAAGGCGCGTCCCCGCACCAAGGTCATCATCTTCACCGCCCACGCCCAGCCCGACCTGCTGGCGCTGGCGCTGCGGGCCGGCGCCTCCGGCTACGTGCTGAAGTCAGCCCCGGCCGAGGACATCGCCAGGGCCGTCAAAGCGGTCACCGGCGGCGGCACCTTCCTGGGCGGCGACTTTGCCGGCGGTAAGCCCTCCGAGGTCGAGAAACTGCTGGAGCTGTCGCCGCGCGAGCGCCAGATCCTCGAGCTGCTGGCCGAGGGGCTGCGGGTGAAAGAGATCGCCGAACGGCTGGCGCTCAGCCCGGCGACCGTCCACACCCACGTGCGCAACGCGATCGCCAAGCTCGAGGTCGATACCCGGACCGAGGCGGTCGCGCTGGCCGTGAAGTTCAGCTATCTGGGTGCTGGGGGGAAGGCTTGAGCTCCAGCGCGCAGCCGTTGATGCAGTAGCGCTGCCCGCCGCGGTCGGCGGGGCCATCGTCGAAGACGTGGCCGAGGTGGGCGTCGCAGTGCTTGCAGACGACCTCGGTGCGCCGCATCAAGTGACTGTTGTCCGGCCGCAGCTCGACGTGCTCGAGGTTGGCCGGCTCGGTGAAGCTGGGCCAACCGGTCCCGGAGTCGAACTTGGTGTCGGATGAGAACAACTCCGCCCCGCAACCGACGCAGTGGTACATGCCCTCGCGCTTCTCGTCCACGTAGGGCCCGGTGAAGGCGCGCTCGGTGCCGCCCTTGCGGGTCACCTCGAACTGCTCCGGCGTCAGCTGCTCGCGCCACTCCTGCTCGGACTTCTCGACCTTCGTCGCCATCATTCTCCTTTCGTCTTCTTCATCCAGAGTACGCCCCGTGTCATCCCGGCTGGCCTAGGCTTGCCGTGTGAGCCAAGCGTTCGCAGCGGCGATCGTGGCGGGGGCCCTCGCCGCGTTGGTGGGAGCGCCCGGCGCCGGTGCCGCCCAGGGCCCCGCGACCTCCGCCCAGGCAGCCTGCCCGGGCCAGGACGAGCCGCGAGCGCCGCTGGCGGTCCAGGAGCGGGCGATGCTCTGCCTCACCAATGCCGCTCGTCGCGCCGCCGGCAAGGCGCCGCTGACCGGACTCGCCAGCCTCGACCGCGCCGCCGCCCGCAAGTCGGCCGACGTCATTCGCTGCGACGACTTCAGCCACGAAGCCTGCGGCCGCGACCTCAGCTATTGGATCGATCGGCTGACCGGCTGCCGGGCGAGCGACGAGAACATCGCCTGGGGGACCGGGGCTACGGCCAGCCCGCGGGCGGTGTTCCGCTCCTGGATGCGCTCCCCGGAGCGCCGCGCCAACATCCTCGGGCGCTACCGGGAGATCGGGATCGGGCTGCGGGTCGGCGACCTCGAGGGCAACGCCGCCGCCCACGTCTGGACCCAGAGCTTCGGCGCGGGCTGCTGAGGCGTGGTCGCACCAGAGGCCTTCTACGAGCGCGACGGTGACCTGCTCGTCGCCACCGAGCTGACCCGCGGTCCCTGGGACCCGGGCGCGCAGCACGCCGGCCCGCCAGCGGCGCTGCTGGGGCGGGCGATCGAGGGGCTCGAGGACGCGGCCGAGTTCCACGTTGGCCGGCTCAGCTTCGACATCCTCCGCTCGGTGCCGATCGCGCCGCTGCGGGCCTCGGCCCGGGTCCTGCGGCCGGGCCGGCGCGTGCAGCTGGTCGAGGCCGAGTTGAGCGACACCGAGGGCGAGGTGCTGATGCGGGCCACGGCCTGGCGGCTGCGCACCGCGGCGGTCGAGGTCCCCGCGGAGGTCGCCGCGATCGACCCGCCGCCGGCCGGTCCCGCGGAGGGCGCCGAACGCGACTTCTTCCCGACCGGCCAGAAGCTCGGCTACCACTCGGCGATGGAGGTCCGCTTCGTCTCCGGCGGCTTCGTCGAGCTGGGACCGGCCACGGTCTGGTTGCGGATGCGCCATCCCCTGCTCGCCGGCGAGGAGGCCTCGCCACTGCAGCGAACCCTCGTCGTCGCCGACGTCGGCAACGGGGTCAGCGCCGCCCTCGACTACCACCGCTACCTCTTCATCAACGTCGACCTGACCGTGCAACTGGAGCGGCTCCCGAGGGGCGAGTGGGTCGGCGTCGACGCCCGGACGCTGCCGCGCCCGGAGGGGGTCGGCACCGCCGAGTCGCTTCTCTTCGACGAGCGTGGCCGGATCGGCCGGGCGGCGCAGACGCTGCTGATCAGCCGGCGTTAGCGGCGGTTCAGCCTCCGGCCCGGGCGGCGACGACCTCGCGGCTGTGCGGGGCGACAGCGGTGGCGACCGCGACCGCTGCGGCGACCGCGACGACGGAAGCCATCAGGAAGGCGCCCTCGTAGGTGGTCAGCGCCGCCGCCAGGCCGGCCAGCGGCGCCCCGATCCCGACGCCGGCGTCGAAGAAGGCCGTGAAGGTGCCGAGCGCGGCGCCGCGGCGCGCGTCGGGGACGCGGTTGACGACGATCAGCGAGAGCGAGGGATAGAGCAGCGAGAAGGCGGTGCCCATCGCCATCGCCCCGGCCAGGGCCAGCGGCAGGCTCTGGGCGAAGGCGATCGCGACCAAGCCGCAGGCCTCGACCAGCGCGGCGGCGAGCGCGCCCCGGGCCGGGCCGCCCCCGGCCCGCAGGTCACCCCCCCGCACCCGGGGCAGCACGATCCAGTACCGGGAACTCCTGAGCCGCATCGACAATCTCGA
>CBIHMQ010000032.1:0-13910 GCA_966211075.1 uncultured bacterium | reverse complement strand
GCGGCCGGTCGAGAGCGGCGGCGGCATCGGCGAACACGGCCCGATGGACGTCTCGGTGGGGCGCTTCGCCGTCGTCAGCGACCCGATCGGGGCCGTCTTCGCGGTGATGCAGCCGAGCGAGAAAACGCTGGCCGAAATGCCGTAGCGGGACTACCCGAGGTCGGCGACCGCTTCGGTCGGGTCGCCGGCCTCGCCCTCGTCCTCCCAGTCGGCCGACTGGCCGAGGCTGGCGCTCTTCACCACCTTGAGGCCGAGCATCGCGCACTTCATCCGCGTCGCCGAGATCTCGATCCCGAGCAGGTCGAGGACGAAGTCTTTCGGAAGCTTCAGCAGCTCCTCGCGCGATTTGCCGACCAGCTCGTCGGTCAGCAGCGAGGTCGCCGCGGTCGAGATCGCGCAGCCTTTGCCGTCGAAGGCGACCGCCGCGACCCGGTCATCCCCGTCGAGCTGGATCGTCACGTGCTGCTCGTCGCCGCAGAACGGGTTGGTGTCCTCGTACTCGAGGTCGGCGTTCTCGAGCCGGCCGAAGTTGTGCGGCCGCTTGTAGTGCTCGAGGATCTGGTCGCGATAGAGCTCGTCCATTCCCGTCGAGGCTAGCGGAGGCGGTGGCCGCGCCTGTCGGTACAGGGAGCTAGAGTGGCGCAGGAAACTTCGACTGGGAGGGGAACCGGATGTCCATTCGTCGCCTTGCGGTGCTGACCGCGCTCGTCGCCCTGGCCTTTGCCGCTTTCACGCCCGCGCTCGCGCCCGGGGCTGGCAAGAACTCGACGAGGATCGTCGTCAGCGTGCGATTCCCGGCCTTCCACGGCAAGCTCAAGTCCCCCCGTCAGGGCTGCCTCGGCAGTCGCAAGCTGAGGATGTACCGCCAGTACAGGGGCAAGAAGAAGCTGCTTGGCCGCGACACCAGCGAGGACAACGGCAAGTGGGCGATCCCGGTCGGGAAAAACCTCAGCTCCGGCGCCTACTACGCGACCGTCGCCAAGCGCGGCAAGTGCAAGGCCGCCAAATCGAAGGTGCTGACGATCGGCTAAAGCCCGAAGACGCGGCGGGCGTCTTCGAGGCCGTCGAGCAGGCGGTCGATCTCCTCGGACGTCGTGTAGACGCCGAAGCTGGCCCGGGCCGTGGCGGCGACGCCGAGGCGGTCCATGAGGATCTGGGCGCAGTGGTGGCCGGCGCGGACGGCGACGCCGTGGCGGTCGAGGATCTCGGAGACGTCGTGGGCGTGGATGCCGTCGATCTCGAAGGAGACCGGACCGAGGCGGTCGGTGCCGCGGGGCGGCCCGAAGACCTTCAGGCCCGGCACTTCGGCGAGGCGCGCCAGGGCGTAGTCGGCGATCTGGCGCTCGTGCTCGCGGACCGCCTCCATCCCCAGCAGGTCGAGCCAGCGAAGGGCGGAGGCCATCCCGACCGCCTGGGCGATCGCCGGCGTGCCCGCCTCGAAGCGGGCCGGCGGGTCGGCGTAGGTGGTGCCGTCCCGCGTCACCTTGCGGATCATCGAGCCGCCGCCGAGGAAGGGCGGCATCGCCCGCAGTAGCTCGAGCCTCGTCCACAGGGCCCCGATCCCGGTTGGGGCGTAGAGCTTGTGGCCGGTGATCGCGTAGAAGTCGACCCCCAGCTCGGCCATGTCGAGCGGCAGCTTCGGCGCCGCCTGGGCACCGTCGGCGAGGACCAGGGCGCCGGCGTCATGGGCGAGGCGGGCGATCTCGGCGAGCGGGTTCTCGGTCCCCAACACGTTGGAGACGTGGGCGACCGCGACCAGCTTCGGACCGCGCTCCAGCAGGCCCGCGAAGGCCTCCAGGTCGAGGCGGCCCTCCTCGTCGACGGGCGCCCAATCGATCTCCGCCCCGACCCGCTCGGCC
The DNA here is from genome assembly GCA_966211075.1 of uncultured bacterium. Taxonomy (GTDB): domain Bacteria; phylum Actinomycetota; class Thermoleophilia; order Solirubrobacterales; family 70-9; genus VAYN01. The sequence goes on along the minus strand of CBIHMQ010000032.1, from coordinate 12,051 downwards.
AGCTGCTGCCAGGGGACGATGTTGGAGTGGTGCTCCATCTCGGTCAGCAGCACCCGGTCACCGGCGCCGACGTTGGCGTCGCCCCAGGCGCGAGCGACCAGGTTGATCGCCTCGGTGGCGTTACGGACGAAGACGACCTCGCGGCGGTCGCTGGCGCCGATGTGGTCGGCGACCGTGGCCCGCGCCCCCTCGTAGGCTTCGGTCGCCTCGGCCGAGAGCGTGTGGGAGCCACGGTGGACGTTGGAGTGGTGGCGCCGCTCGTAGCGGTCGACCGCCTGGATCGAGGCCAGCACCCGCTGGGCGCTGGCACCGCTGTCCAGGTAGGCGACCGGCTTCCCGTTGACCTCCCGCTCCAGGGCGGGAAAGGCGGCGCGGACCTTCTCGATCGGGAACGCCTGCGCGCTGCTCGCGGTCGCCGGCTCCATCTCCCGGGGGCTAGGCGCTCGCGCCCGCCCCGACCTCCTCGCGGATCCAGCCGTAGCCCTTCTCCTCCAGCGTGCCGACCAGCTCGGGACCGCCTTCCTTGACGATCCGGCCCTCGAACATGACGTGGACGAAGTCGGGTTTGACCATGTGCAGGATGCGCTGGTAGTGGGTGATGATCAGCACGCCCATCTCGGGCCCGGCGAACTGGTTGACGCCTTCGGCGACGACCCGCAGGGCGTCGATGTCGAGCCCCGAGTCGGTCTCGTCGAGGACCGCGATCTCGGGACGCAGCAGCGCCAGCTGCAACAGCTCCATCCGCTTCTTCTCGCCGCCGGAGAAGCCGTCGTTGAGGTAGCGGCTGGAGAAGTCCTTGGGGATGTTCGCCAGCTCCATCGCCTCCTGGGCGGTCTTGGCGAAGTCTTTGATCTTGATCTGGTCCTCGCCGCGCGCCTCGCGGTGGGCGTTGATGATCATCCGCAGGTACTTGGAAACGGAGACGCCGGGAATCGCGACCGGGTACTGGAAGGCCATGAAGAGGCCTGCCTGCGAGCGCGCCTCGGGATCGGCCTCGGTGATGTCCTCGCCCTTGAAGAAAATCGTGCCCTCGGTCACCTCGAGCGCCGGGTGCCCCATGATCACGTTGGCGAGCGTCGACTTGCCGGACCCGTTCGGGCCCATCAGGGCGTGGACCTTGCCCTTCTCGACGTCGAGGTCGAGGCCTTTGAGGATTTCCTTGTCCTCGGCCTTGACGTGCAGGTTGCGAATCTCCAGCTCAGCCATTTCGCTCCGTTTCTGGGTTGTGTGAAGTCTTCTAGGCCGCGGCGCCGAGACCGGCGCGGCGGCCGCCCGGGGCCGAGAACTCGACCAGCTCGGCCAGGGTGGTGCCGGCGAGCGCCTTGGTGACGCCGCCCTGCACGCGCGTCCAGAGCAGCTTCGTCGAGCAGGCGTGGTCGCCGTCGTCCTCGTGCGAGCAGAGGACTTTGCCTTCCGGCGTTTCGTGGAAGCACTCCATCGGGGCGATCTGCCCTTCCAGCGCCTCGACCACCGCGTCCATCGTGATCTCGTCGGCCGGTTTGGCGAGGCGGTAGCCGCCGTGGGCGCCGCGGGTCGAAGTGACGAGCCCGGCCTTGCGCAGCTTCGCGACCAGGTGCTCGAGGTAGGAGAGCGGCAGTCGCTCGGCTTCGGCGACCGAGCTCAACGAGATCGGCGTCGAGCCGGGCTGCCGGCCCAGCTCCACCATCAGGCGAACTCCGTACTCGGCTTTGGTCGAGAACAGCACTGACCAAATCCTACTGAAGCGGTCGGTTATGCAGACTCGGAGGCTGCTTCGGCTTCGGCGCGGCCGAGCTCGACGTGGGCGCGGCTGTCGCTGCCGCGGATCAGGACCAGGGTGAGGAAGAAGCCGACGGCGGCGATCGCGGCGCCGCCGAGGAAGGCGATCTGGAAGCCGTCGGTGAGGGCGTTCGGTAGCGGCGTCCCCGAGCCGAGCAGGTCCTCGGTCTTCGAGGTGGCGAGCGTCGACAGCACCGCCAGGCCGAGCGCCCCGCCGACCTGCTGGGAGGTGTTGAGCAGGCCGCTGGCCAGGCCCGCCTCGTGCTCGTCGACGCCGGAGACGGCGGCGATCGTCGTCGTCACGAAGGAGAAGCCGAGGCCGACCGCGGCGAGCAGCGAGGGGCCGAGGATGTCGGTCAGGAAGCCACCGCCGACCGAGACCTGACTGAACCAGAGCAGGCCGGCGAAGATGAACAGCATGCCGGTGGCGAGCACCGGCTTGTAGCCCAGCTTGGTCACCAGCTGGGAGCCGAGCGCCGCCGAGAAGATGATCGTCAGCGCCAGCGGCAGGTAGGAGAGGCCGGCGTGGATGGCGCTGTAGCCGAGCACCTGCTGCATGTAGAGCGAGATGAAGAAGAACATCGAGAAGAGCGAGCCGCCGACCAGGATCCCGACCACGTTGGCGCCGGTCAGGGTCCGCAGCCGGAAGATCGAGAACGGCACCAGCGGCTTGCTCGCCCGCAGCTCGGTGAACACGAAGGCGGCGAAGAGCAGTAGTGAGACGCCGATCAGGCCGAGCGTTTTGAACGAGCCCCAGCCGGCGTTGGTGGCGTCGATAACCGCGTAGACGAGCAGCGAGAGCGCCGCCGTGACGGTGACCGCGCCGGCGACGTCGAAGGCGCGGGTCTCCGCCTCGGAGCGGCTTTCGGCGATCAGCCGCGGCGCCAGCGCGAGGGCGGCCAGGGCGACCGGGACGTTGACCCAGAGCACCCACTCCCAGCCGAGGCCGTCGGTGAGGATGCCGCCGAGCAGCACCCCGGCGGCGCCGCCTGAGCCGGCAACCGCTCCCCAGACGCCCAGCGCCTTGTTGCGCTCGGCGCCGTCGCTGAAGATCGTCGTGACGATCGAGAGCGCGGCGGGGGAGATGATCGCGGCGCCCAGTCCCTGGGCGGCGCGGGCGGCGATCAGCTGCCCTTCGGTGCTGGCGAAGCCGGCCGCCAGCGAGGCGACCGCCACCAGCATCAGCCCCGCCATGAAGACGCGGCGGCGGCCGAGCAGATCGGCGGTGCGGCCACCCAGCAGCAAAAAGCCGCCGAAGGTCAGCACGTAGGCGTTGACCACCCAGGGGAGGTTCTCCTGGGAAAAGTCGAGTGCTTCGCCGATCGAGGGGAGCGCCACGTTGACGATCGAGGCGTCGAGGACGACGACGAACTGGGCCGCGCTCAACAGCACCAGCGCCAGCCAGCGCTTCTCCTGGTACTCCCGCGCGGTCGTCACGGTCGTCCAGTCAAGCAAACCCGCGGCACCGGGCTCAAGGCTCGATCAACCCGCGGCGGATCGCGTAGCGGACCAGCTCGACCCGGTCGCGCATGCCGAGCTTGCGCATCGCATTGGCCCGGTGGTTCTCGACCGTCTTCTCGGAGAGGTGCAGCAGCTCGGCGATCTCCCTGGTGGTGTGCGCCTCGGCGACGAGCTTGACGATCTCCTCCTCGCGCGGGGTCAGCTCCTCCTCGCTGCCGCCGCCGCGCTCGAGCACGTCCTTGATCAGGGTCCGCTGCGCCGCCGGGGTCAGGAACGGCTCGCCGCGCTCGACCGCCCGGATTGCCGCCAGCAGGTCGGTGTCCGCCTGCGCCTTCAGCACGTAGCCGGAGGCACCCGCTTTCAGCGCCTCGAACAGGTAGCGCTCGTCGTCGTGCATGGAGAGGATCAGGACCGAGACCTCGGGAGCCTGCTGCTTGATCTCGCGGGTCGCCTGCAGCCCGGTCAGCTTCGGCATCTTCACGTCGAGGATCGCCAGGTCGGGTCGCTCGCGCAGGGTCAGTTCCCGGGCCTCGGCCCCGTCGGCCGCCTCGGCGACCACCTCGATGTCGGGCTGGCGCTCCAGCAGCAGGCGGAGGCCGGAGCGGACGATCCCGTGGTCGTCGGCGATCAGCACCCTCATCGGTCCGATTCTCCCGGCACCACCAGGCGCACGGTGGTCCCGCGTCCCGGTCGCGACTCGATCGTCAGCTCGCCGCCGACCAGCAGCGCCCGCTCCCGCATCCCGGCGATGCCGAGCCCGCCCTCGGCCTCGTCGAAGGCGAAGCCGCGTCCGTCGTCGGCGACGGTCAGCTCGACCCCGCCGTCCTCGCGGCGCCGCAGCCGCGCCTCGACCTCGCCGGCGCCGCTGTGGCGGGTGGCGTTGGCGAGCGCCTCCTGGGCGACCCGGTAGACGACCAGCTGGGCGTCGTCGCCGAGGTCGGAGAAGTCGCCCTCGGCCGCGAAGCCGGCCTCGATCTCGCCGTGGGCCAGCTGCTCGACCTGTCCCGCCGTCGCCGCGACCAGGCCGAGGTCGTCGAGCGCGGTCGGCCGCAGCTGCCGAGCCAGCGAGAGCAGCTCCCGCATCGCCTGGTTGGCGAGCGCCTTGGTCTCCTCCAGTTCGGCTTCCAGTTCCGGGGGCGCCGCCTCGCGGGCCGCCTCGAGCCGCAGCAGCAGCCCGGTCAGCGACTGGTTGACCTCGTCGTGGAGGTCGCGGGCCACGCGTGCCCGCTCCTGCTCCTGGGCCTGCAGCGCCGCCGAGCCGGCCCGTCGCCGCTCCGCCTCGAGCCGCCGCATCATCCGCAGAAAGGCGAGCTCGAGCCGCTCCACCTCCTCGGTCTCGCCGATCCCGTCGATCGAGTGGGGGAGGGCGGCGCCCGGACGACCGAGGTCGACCTTCTCCATTTCCTCGATCAGCTTCTCGAGCGGCTCGAAGCGGTTGCGCAGTCGCAGCAGGCTGGTCGCCAGCACCGCCACCGCGAGGCCCAAAACGACGATCGCCACCACGGCCATCGCCCGATCCTAGTTTTCCGCTTGTCGTTTGTCGCCCTGTGGGATACAAGCGACAAGGGGAACGAGGTGGCCTGGGGGCTGGCACCGGACAGGACAGGGGATAACCCCTATGGGAGTTTCCCGCGCTTGGCGCAATACTCGCCGGACCACTACGCAAGGAGCGGGATTACGCGATGACCACCACCAAGCAATCGACCTTCGGCGCCAAATTGCGGACGACGATTCTGCTGGCTTCCCTCTCGGGACTGCTGGTCGTGATCGGCTTCCTGATCGGCGGTGCCAGCACGGCCGCGCTGTTCCTCGGCATCTCGCTGCTGATCAACCTCGGCTCCTACTTCTTCAGCGACAAGCTGGCGCTGAAAATGAGCGGCGCCAAGCCGATCGAGGAGTCCGAAGCGCCGCGGCTCTACCAGCTGGTCCGCGAACTGACGACCCGCGCCAACCTGCCGATGCCGCGCCTCTACATGATCCCCCAGGACCAGCCCAACGCCTTCGCGACCGGGCGCAGCCCGAAGCACTCGGCCGTCGCGGTAACCCGCGGGATCACCAAATTGCTCTCCGAGGACGAGCTGCGCGGCGTTCTCGCGCACGAGCTCGCGCACATCCGCAACCGCGACATCCTCATCCAGTCCGTCGCCTCGGCGATCGGCTCGGCGATCACCTACATCGCCTACATGCTGCTCTGGTTCGGCAACGACGACAACTCGCCGCTGGCCCTGGTTGGGCAGCTGGCGACCTTCCTGCTGGCCCCGATCGCGGCGACGATCATCCAGCTGGCGATCTCGCGGCAGCGCGAGTACGCGGCCGACGCCGGCGGCGCCGAAATTTGCGGCAACCCGGAGTCGCTGGCGAGCGCGCTGCTGCGCCTCGAGAGCGGCGCCGCGGCGATCCCGATGCAGGTCAACCAGGCCGCCGAGCCGCTGTACATCGTCAAGCCGTTCTCGGCCAAAGGCCTGGCGGGGATGTTCTCGACCCACCCCCCGATCGAAGAGCGCGTCAGGCGCCTGCGCCAGATGCGTCCCTCGTTCTGAGCCTCTAACGAAAGCCGGGCACGGCCTCCCAGGATGGCCGTGCCCGGTCTCGTTCCGTCAGCGCTTGGTTAGTTGCTCTTCCCGATCGCGCTGAGCGGGATCTCGCGAGCAATGGCGAGGATCTGCATGGGCATTCACCCCCCTTCCCTGCTTAACGAGGTCTGTTCGGTTTGAACCCGCCATTGCTTAGTGAGGTTCCACCGATTTACGCGGATAAAGGAAAAACCGCCCAACTTCGTTGAACTTGGCGATTGAGCGATTAGGATTCATTGCTCAGAGCGCTTGAGAGGAGAAGAAATGGCGACCAAAACCCAGCGCCGCAGCGTCACCCAGAACCGACTAGTCGCGATGTCGCACCCGCTGCGGGCGGATGTGATGCGGGTGCTCAGCGAGCGGACCGCGAGCCCGAAGGAAATCGCGGATGAGCTGGGGGAGCCGATTCCCAACGTGTCCCACCACGCCAAGCGCCTGGTCCAGCTGGGCTGCGCCGAGCTGGTCGACAAGCGCCAGGTCCGGGGCGCGATCGAGCACTTCTACCGCGCCACCGAGCGACCGCTGGTCGACACGGAGGACTGGGAGGAGTTGCACCCGCTGATCGCCGAGGACCTGGTCTGCCACTTCATGCAGTCCGGGATCGACGACTTCGTCGCCTCCGCCAAGGCTGGGATGGTCGGCTCCGACAACCGCTTCCACCTCACCCGCACGCGCCTGGTGCTCGACCAGGAGGGGCTGGACGAGGCACTCGAAATTCAGGAACGGGCCCGGCTCGAGTTGACGGAGGCCCAGGCTCGCGCGGCCAACCGGATGAGCGAGTCAGGTGAGGGGGCGGTCCACGCCTCGTCCTGGCTGGGCTGTTTCGAGGTTCCGCCGCTCAACGCTGACGAGGATTGAGTCGCGGCGGCTTCGGCCGCCGGATCCCGGAGCACGTTCCGGCTCCGCCGGCCGCTTCGCGATGCTCGCTATACTTTTTGAAGTAAAGCTGATCCGGATTTAGGAGATTTCATGGCGAGCGGGACCGAGACGAAGGTGATCGAGGAGATCCAGCCGTTCGAGGCGGCCGAGGAGATCGAGGGCGGCGACGTCGTTCTGATCGATACCCGCGAGCCGCACGAGTACCAGGAGGCCCACCTCGACAACGGCAGGCTGGTACCGCCGGGCCTGCTCGCCGAGCAGATCGGCGAGGCCGCGCCCGACCAGTCGGCCCGGACGATCCTCTACTGCCGTTCCGGCAACCGCTCGGCGATCGCGGCCGCGCAGCTGCAGGAACTGGGCTACGACAACGTCGCCTCGATGGCCGGCGGGATCGTCGCCTGGCAGGAGCAGGGGCTGCCGGTCGTCTCGGCCAGCGGGATGACCGCCGAGCAGCGCGAGCGTTACTCGCGCCACACGCTGATGCCGGAGGTCGGGGTCGACGGGCAGCTGAAGCTGCTGAACGCGAAGGTCCTGCTGCTCGGCGCCGGGGGGCTCGGAGCGCCGACCGCGCTCTACCTGGCCGCCGCCGGGGTCGGCACGATCGGCCTGGTCGACGACGACGTCGTCGACGCCTCCAACCTGCAGCGGCAGGTGATCCACAACACCGAGCGGATCGGGATGCCGAAGACGACCTCGGCGCGGATCTTCATCGAACAGCTCAACCCCGACGTCAACGTCGTCGAGCACAACGGCCGCCTCGACGCAAGCAACATTCTCGAGGTGATGCGGGACTACGACATCGTCGTCGACGGCGCCGACAACTTCCCGACTCGGTACCTGCTGAACGACGCCTCGGTGCGGCTGCGCAAGCCGGTCGTCTCCGCCTCGATCCTCGGCTTCGACGGGCAGATATCGACCTTTGCGCCCTTCGAGGGCCCCTGCTACCGCTGCCTCTTCCCGACGCCGCCCCCGGCGGAGTTGGCGCCGAGCTGCTCGGCCAACGGCGTTCTCGGCGTGATGGCTGGGACGATGGGAACCCTGCAGGCCAACGAGGTGATCAAGCTGATCCTCGGCATCGGCCAGCCGCTGGTCGGCCGCCTGCTCCTCTACGACGCCCTCGGCACCGCCTTCACCGAGCTCAAGGTCCGCCGCGATCCGGACTGCCCGATCTGCGGTGAGGGCGCGGCCGAGGTCCCGGAGTCGGAGATGGGCCAGTTCCCCGACTACGACGCTTTCTGCGCCGGCTCGGGTGGCGACCGCTAGCCGGCGGCGGCTCGGCTAGGATCACCGCTCTCATGGCGACCGTGAAGATCCCACCGGTACTGCGCCCGAAAGCGGGCGGGCAGGCCGAGGTCGAGGCCGCCGGCGGCAACGTCGGCGAGGTTCTCCGCGCTCTCACCAGCGCCCATCCCGATACGGCGGCGCAGTTGTTCGGCGAGGACGGCGAGCTCAACCGCTACGTCAACGTCTACCTCAACGACGAGGACGTGCGGGTGTTGGACGGTCTCGAGACCGCGGTCAGCGACAGCGACACCGTCGTCATCCTGCCGGCCATGGCCGGCGGCTGCTGAACCTCAGCGCTCGAGCACTCGCCCGAGGAAGCGGCGGGTTCGCTCTTCCTGGGGGTTGTCGAGGACCTCAGCCGGCTTACCCTGCTCGACGATCACGCCGCCGTCCATGAAGACGACCTGGTCGCCGACCTCGCGGGCGAAGGCCATCTCGTGGGTGACGACCAGCATCGTCATCCCTTCGGCGGCGAGCTCGCGCATCGTGTCGAGGACCTCCTTGACCAGCTCGGGGTCGAGGGCGCTGGTCACCTCGTCGAACAGCATCACGCGCGGCTCCATCGCCAGGGCCCGGGCGATCGCGACGCGCTGCTGCTGACCGCCGGAGAGGCGTTCGGGGTACTGGCCCAGTTTGTCGCCGAGGCCGACGCGTTCGAGCAGGGCCGTCGCTTTCGCCTCGGACTCCTCGCGACCCTTGCCGAGCACGCGGCGGGGCGCCAGGGTGACGTTCTCCAGGGCGGTCTTGTGCGGGAAGAGGTTGAACTGCTGGAAGACCATGCCGACCCGCTGGCGGACGAAGTCGAGTCGCCAGCTCTGCTCGCCGGTGCCGGAGCCGGGGCCCTTGCAAATGTCGTTGCCTTCGAGGAAGATCTCGCCCTCCTCGGGGGGCTCGAGCAGGTTGACGCAGCGCAGCAGCGTGCTCTTGCCGGAGCCGCTGGGGCCGAGGATGCAGACCACTTCGCCTTTCTGGACGTCGAGGTCGACGCCTTTCAGGACCTCGAGATCACCGAAACGCTTGTGGACGCTGTCGAGCCGCAGCATCGGCTCGGCCACCGTCAGGCGACCTCGATGTGGGCGCCGCGAGCGATCTTGCCGCGGCTGCGCTTGATCAGGTAATCGACCAGGCGCGCCATCGGCAGCGTGATCGCCAGGAACATGATCCCGGCGAGGATGTAGGCGGAGCTGTTGAAGGTTTCGGACTGGATTTCGCGGCCGATCAGGACCGACTCGCCGAGCGCGATCACCCCGACCAGGGTGGTGTCCTTGAGCAGCGAGATCAGTTCGTTCAGCATCGGCGCCGGGATCTTCGTCACCGCCTGGGGGACGACGACGTGCCGCATCGCCTGGCCGTGGCTCATCCCCAGCGAGCGGGCGGCCTCGACCTGGCCGCTGGGAACGGCTTCGATCCCGGCCCGGTAGACCTCCGCCATGTAGGCGCCGTAGACGAGCGTCAGCGCCATCACCCCGTACCAGTAGGGATCGGGCTGGCCGAGCCACTGGGGGATGCGGATCTCTTTCGGGAGGAACTCCAGGAACGGCAGGCTGCCGGAGATCAGCAGGATCACGATCAGGATCGGCACCGCCCGGAAGACGTCGATGTAGGCGATCGTCACGCCGCGCAGCGGCATGAATTTGCGGCCCGGCAGCTGGCGCAGCAGCGCCAGTGCCAGGCCCCAGAGCAGCGCCAGCACCGCCGCCACCGCGAAGACCATGAGGTTTTTGAGGAAGCCGTCGAGGATTTCACCGAAGTGGTCCCCCATCACGGTGAAGTCGAAGTACTGGTGGAAGAATTCGCTCATCGCGCTTCCGTCCCTCGGCGGCTGCCTCTCTCGCTAGCCGACGATAGCCCGCGGCGGTTCGAGGTTGAACCACCTTTCGTAGATCTTCGTATAGGTCCCGTCGTCGATCACTTCCCCCAGGCCTTTGTTGATTTCTTCGAGCAGCTCGGTGTTGTCTTTGGCGAGGGCGATTCCGTATTTTTCTTCGGTCGGGACTTTCTCGGCGATTTCGACGCCGCCTGCTTTTTCGACCGCGTTCTGGGCGACCGGGGCGTCGATGATCACCGCTTCGATCGCGCCGCTTTTCAGCGCCGTGACGGCGTCGGGGCCTTCGGGGTAGGGCCGGACTTCGCTGGCGCCGGATTCCGATTTCGCCAGTTCGAGGCCGGTCGTCCCCTGCTGGGCGCCGACGGTCTTGCCGGCGAGGTCGTCGAGCGATTCGATGTCGCTGCCCTCGGGGACGAGGATCGCCTGTTCGGAGAGGTAGTAGGGATCGGAGAAGGCGACGGCTTTTTCGCGTTCGGGGGTGATCGTCGCGGCGGAGATCACGGCTTCGAACTTGCCCTGGGCGACGTCGCGGAAGATCGTTTCGAACGAGGTGTCCTGGAATTCCGCGGTGCGCCCGATCTTCTCGGCGATCGCTTCCATCAGTTCGATGTCGAAGCCGGTGTAGTTGCCGGGTTTGCCCTGCTCGAAGGGTGGATAGGGGATGTCGGAGCCGACCGTGAGGGTTTTGCCCCCACCGCCACCGCCGCTGGTGGTTTCGTCGTCATCTCCACCGCACCCGGCCGCGAAAACGGCGAGGGCGCCGATCGCCAGGACGAGGAGAAGAGGGAACAGCCGGGTCTTGCTCATTGGTCCGCCTCCGATCAGGTGATTTGTCGGCGAGATAACCGTAACCGCTCGACGGCAAACCCCCGCTACACTTTTTGAAGTATCGGGGCCCAAGATGGAGCACGACCAGCTACTCAACCGACCCTGCGGGGGGCGCTTCGGCAATATCGTCGAGTCGATCGGCAACACCCCGCTGGTCGAGTTGCCGCGGCTCTCGCCGAAGCCCGACGTCCGGATCTACGCCAAGCTCGAGGGGCATAACCCGACTGGCTCGGTCAAGGACCGGGTCGCCAAATCGATGATCGAGGCGGCCGAGGCGGAAGGGGCGATCGAGCCCGGGCAGACGCTGCTCGAACCGACCTCCGGCAACACCGGCATCGCCCTGGCGATGATCTGCCGCCGCAAGGGCTACCCGCTGAAGGTGGTGATGCCCGACAACGTCACCGAGGAGCGCACCCAGCTGCTGCGGATGTACGGGGCGGAGATCGTCTACTCCGAGGGCGCGAAGGGCTCCAACGGCGCCGTCGAGCTGTCGCTGGAAATGGCCCAGGATTCGCGCTATCACATGCCCTACCAGTACGGCAACGAGGCCAACCCGCTGGCCCACTACAACGGCACCGCGGTGGAGATCCTCGAGGAGCTCGACGAGGTGACCGCCTTCGTCGGCGGCCTCGGCACCGGCGGCACCCTGATGGGCAACGGCCGCCGCCTCAAGGAGGCCAACCCGGAGACGCTGATCGTCGCCGCCGAGCCGATGCAGGGCGAGCTGGTCGACGGCCTGCGCTCGCTCGACGACGGCTTCATTCCGCCGATCATCGACATCTCCCTGCTCGACCGCAAAGTCATGGTCTCCAACCGCGACGCGATCCTCTGGACCCGCAAACTCCTTGACGAGGAGGGCGTCTTCGCCGGCGTCTCGTCCGGCGCGATCGCCCGCATCGCCGCCCGCATCGCCGGCGAGCTCGACGGCGGCAACGTCGTCTTCCTGATCCCCGACGACGGCTGGAAGTACCTCTCCTCCGGCGTCTACACGAAGCCGATCGAGGAGATCGAGAACCTCGAGTCCACCGTCTGGTGGTAGCCGGTCTCAGGATTCAGATGAGGATCGCTCAGGGGCTGATCGACGAGATGGTCGCGCACGCGCGCGAGGACCTGCCGAACGAGTGCTGCGGGTTGATCGGCGGGCGCGACGGCGAAGCCACTGTCGTGCACCGGGTCGAGAACTCAGCGGCGAGCCCGCTGCGTTACGAGATGGACCCGAAAGCGCAGTACGACGCCTACACGGCGATCGAGGACGCTGGCCTGGAGCTGCTGGCGATCTACCACTCGCACACCAAGAGCGCGGCCTATCCCTCGCAGACCGACGTCAACCAGGCGGTTGCCTGGCCGGACCAGGTCTACGTGATCGTCTCCCTGGCCGAGGCAGAGGCGCCGGACGTGAAGGGCTACCTGCTCAAGGATCTGAGGATCGAGGATGTCGAG
>CBIHMQ010000031.1:0-14100 GCA_966211075.1 uncultured bacterium | reverse complement strand
CCCTCCCCCTGTGGCAGGACCCGCGGGCCGGAGACGACCTCGTATTCGTTAACCGCCAGCCCCTTCTTGGACACCCGCCCGGTGATCTGCAGCTTGGCCCCAGGCTCCAGTTTGTCCGCCACCCAAGGCTGGTTGAACCAAGTCGCCCGAATCGACCCGCTCTCGTCGCCGACCTTGACACTCGTCATCGAGAGCCGCCCGCGCCGGAACGGCCGCGGTTTCGCGCCGAGCACCTCGACCAGGACCGTCGCCTCGCTGTCGGGTTCGACCGCCGCCAGCGGCTGGATCTGGCGGTCGCGGTGGCTGTGCGGGAAGCGCATCAGGACGTCGCCGACGCGGCGGATGCCGGCCTCCGCCGCGGTCTCGGCGAGCTTCGGGCCGACGCCGCCGAGCGCCTGCAGGGAGGCGTCGAGGACGCTCGGGCGCGGCCAGTGGACCGGGGCCCCGAGCAGCTCGGCGCGGCTGGGTTCGCGCTCGCCCGCGAAGACGCGCACTACTGGGCGGCGAGCAGCCACCACCAGCTCGGCTGGCCGCCTTCGTGGGTCTCGATCTCGACCCCGTCGGGGGCGTGCGTGTCGATCTCCGCGAGCGGGATCGGCGCCCCCTCGCCGGCGATCACGGTGACGATCTCGGCCTCGGTGGCGAGCCGCTGGATCGTCGCCTGCAGGGTCGAGCCGGCGCCGCCCCAGGCAACGATCTCGCCGTCGCTGAAGCCGACCGCGTCGCCCTTCCTGAAGCGTCCCTGGGCGTCGTCGCGGGCCGCCGGGGCGACACCGCCGATCGCGACACCCGCCAGGGCGGCCTCCAGGCGCTCGGCGTTCTCGCTGCCGGTGGCGGCCGGGTCGAGCTCGACCAGGGCCAGCAGGCTGGCCTGCTGCGAGGTCGCCGGCACCACCCGGGCCTGCTTCTCGGAGAGCTCGCAGGCCCGCTCGGCGGCCATCACCACGTTGGAGGAGCTGGGCAGAACCAGGACCTCGTCGGCGGGGACCGTGTGGATGCCGGCGAGCAGCTCGTAGGTCGAGGGGTTGAGGGTCTCGCCGCCGGGGACGACGTGGGCGCCGAGCTCGGCGAAGAGGCGTTCCAGCCCCTCCCCCGCCGCCACCGCGACGACGCCGGTGCGGCCGGCTTTCAGGCGCGCGGTCCGCTCCGCCATCTGCTCGCGCATGTCGGCGACGTCGAGGTTGGTGACCGTGCCGGCGCCCTCGAACAGCGCCACCGCCGCCTCCGGCTCGTCGGTGTGGACGTGGACCTTCAGGGTCGCCTCGTCGCCGACGACCAGCACCGAGTCGCCCAATCCCTCGAGGCGGGGCAGGAACTGGCGCGACTGCAGGCCGTTGCCGGAGACGATGAAGTTGGTGCAGTAGCGGTAGCGGCTGTCCTCGTGGTGGGGCAGGCTCATCCGCGGCGGCTCGTGGTGGGAGACCTCGGGCAGCTCGGCGTCGTCGCCGCGCAGGCCGGCGACGACGCCGGCCAGGATCAGCACCAGGCCGTAACCGCCGGCGTCGACGACGCCGGACTCGCGCAGCACCTCGAGCTGCTCGGGGGTCCTCGCCACCGCCCGCTCGCCGTCCTCGATCGCCCGTTCGAGAACCTCGGCGAGGACCGCGTCCTGCTCGCTCTCGGTGACTTCGCGGTCGAGGCGCTGCTTGCCGGCCTCGAGGTGGGCGAGCTGGCGGGCGATCGAGTGGGCCATCTCGCGGAAGACGGTCAGCATCGTCCCCTCGGCCGGCTCGCGAACCGACTCGTAGGCCGCGTCGGCGGCGCTGGCGAAGGCGGCGGCGACGAGGACCGGGTCGACCAGCTCGCCGGGGCGGCTGGCCAGCTCCTCGGCGGCGCCGCGGACGATCTGGCTGAGGATCACGCCGGAGTTGCCGCGGGCGCCCATCAGCGCCGCCCGGGCCAGGGCCTGGACCAACGCGGTGCGGCCGACGTCGTCGACCTCGTGGCCGTCGAGGCGGTCGAGTTCCTCCATCACCGCCCGCATCGTCATCGCCATGTTGTCGCCGGTGTCGCCGTCGGCGACCGGGAAGACGTTGAGGTCATTGACCTCCTGGCGACGCGCCTCCAGTGAGGCGTAGGCAGAGGTGATGACCCGCCGGAACCGGGCGATCGAGGGATCGGGCATCTGGCCGGGGAATCTAGCCACCCAGTGCGGACAGCGAACACCGGACCGCCGCCGTTGCTAGCGTGCCGCGCTCGATGCGACGCTTCGCCACCTGGATCACCGGTCACCGCAAGACGGTGATCATCGGCTGGATCGCCGCCCTGTTCGTGATCGGGGGAATCTCCGGATCGGTCGGCTCCGACTTCACCGAAGAATTCAAGCTGCCCGCTTCCGACTCCAAGGAAGCCTTCGACCTGCTCGAAAGCAAGTTCCCCGCCCAGTCCGGGGACGCGGCGCAGATCGTCTTCAAGGCCGAGGGCGGCGTCGAAGCCCCCGCCGTGAAGAAGAAGATGGAGGCGGCCTTCGCGGAAATCGAGGAGTTCCCCCACGTCAGCGAAGTCGCCAGCCCCTACCAGCGCGGCGGCGCCGCCGCGATCAGCCAGGACGGCGAAATCGCCTACGCGACGGTCCAGTTCGACGCCGCCGGCAACAAGCTCGACAAAGAGAACACCCGGGAAATCATCGCGATCGCCGAGCAGCCCTCGGGCGATGGCCTGCAGGTCGAGCTCGGCGGCAACGTGATCGCGGAATCCGAACTGGAGGAAGGCGACTCCTCCTTCGGCATCGGCCTTCTGGCCGCGATGGTGGTGCTGCTGATCACCTTCGGCTCGGTCGTGGCGATGGGCCTGCCGATCGTCACGGCGCTGTTCGCGCTCGGCGTCGGGATCAGCCTGGTCACCCTCGCCACCCACGTCTTCGACATGGCCAACTTCGCGCCGGTCCTGGCGGCGATGATCGGCCTCGGCGTCGGGGTCGACTATGCCCTCTTCATCCTCACCCGCTTCCGCAACGGCCTCGACGACGGGATGGAGCCGCGGGCGGCGGCAATCGCCGCTGTCGACACCGCCGGCCGCGCTGTCCTATTCGCGGGAATCACGGTGATCATCGCCCTGATGGGCATGTTCCTGCTCGGGCTCACCTTCCTCTATGGGGTGGCGGCGGCTGCCGCGCTGGCGGTGCTGTTCACGATGATCGCGGCGCTGACCCTGCTGCCGGCGCTGCTGACGATCGTCGGCCGCCGGGTCGACCGGCTACGCATCCCCGGCCTCGGCAGCCGCGGCCCTACCGCGACCGAGCGGACCAAGTGGTACCGCTGGAGCCATGAGATCCAGCGCCGGCCCTGGCTGGCGGCGATTCTCTCCGGCGGCCTCCTGATCGTCCTCTGCATCCCGACCCTCTCGCTGCGGCTCGGCACCAACGACGCCGGCACCGAACCGCCGGACAAAACGACCCGCAAGGCCTACGACCTCCTGGCCGAGGGCTTCGGGCCGGGCTTCAACGGGCCCTTCGTGATGGTCGCGGCGCTGCCCGACAAGGGCGAAGACGCCGCCCTGGTCGAGCTGAAGCAGACGCTGGACAAGGAAGAGGGCGTCGCCGCGACGACCGACATCAGCCTCAACGACGAACGGAACACCGGGGTCTTCCAGGTCTACCCGACTACCTCACCCCAGAGCGAGGCGACCACCGAACTGCTGGACCGGATCCGCGACGACGTGATCCCGCCGATCGAGCAGCAGACGAAGGCGCAGCTCCACGTCGGCGGCATCAACGCGATCTTCGAGGACTTCGGCGAAGCGATCACCGAAAAGCTGCCACTCTTCATCGGCGTCGTCGTGCTGCTCTCGGCGCTGCTGCTGATGGCCGTATTCCGCTCGGTCCTGGTGCCGCTGAAGGCGGTGCTGATGAACCTGCTCTCGATCGGGGCCGCCTTCGGCCTGATCGTCGCGGTCTTCCAGTGGGGCTGGGGCGCCAGCCTGATCGGCGTCGACAACACCGGCCCGATCATCTCCTTCTTCCCGATCTTCCTGTTCGCGATCGTCTTCGGGCTCTCGATGGACTACGAGGTCTTCCTGATGTCGCGCATCCACGAGGAGTGGGAGCGCGACAAGGACGCGACCAAAGCGGTCACCCGCGGGCTCGCCCTGACCGGCCGCGTGATCACCGCCGCCGCGGCGATCATGGTCACCGTCTTCGCCTCCTTCATGCTCGGCGACGAACGGATCATCAAACTGTTCGGCCTCGGACTGGCCGCCGCCGTCTTCATCGACGCCGTGATCATCCGCTCGGTCCTCGTCCCGGCGATAATGCAGCTCCTCGGCACCCGCGCCTGGTGGCTGCCCGCCTGGCTCGACCGGATCCTCCCCAAGCTCCACGTCGAGCCGGCCGAGGGCGACCCGGCCCCGACGGGCGAGCATCCGGTAGTAGAGCCGTCACAACCCTGAGGTCGTAGGACACCCTGCGCCGATCGAGGCGGCGTAGAGGCCGGCCTGGCCAAGCCAGGGCGTGCACGCCGACGAGCTAGTAGCGGAGCTACGTGCGAGAAGGCGGGTGCGGCATGGCGCCGCGCCAGACGGCGTCTACGCCGCCTTGATCACCTTGTTGGACTTCAGGCAGCGCGTGCAGACGTAAGCGCGCGTGATGCCGCCGGCCTCTTGGATCCGGACCTTCTGGAGGTTCGGATCGAAGCGGCGCTTGGTGGCGACCATCGAGTGGCTCCGGGACTGTCCGAACCCGGGCTTCTTTCCGCAGCTGTGGCAAACCTTGGCCATGAGGACGGTGGATGGTACCCAGTCGGGAAAGTCGGTGCTCTCTCAGCAGAGCTGGCGCTTCAGGAGCGCCATCCGGGCGACCGTCAGGGCGGCGTTGCGGCCCTGGTCGCGCTTGCCCCCGCCGGCCCGCGCGAGCGCCTGCTCCATGGTGTCGCAAGTGATCACGCCGAAGGCACAGGGCACGCCGGTCTCCAGCTGCACGTCCTGGATGCCGCGGGCGGCCTCGGCGCAGACGAAGTCGTAGTGGTCCGTCTCGCCGCGGATCACGACGCCGAGGCAGGCGACGCCGTGGTAGCCGGCCTCGGCGAAGGTCCTGGCGGCGAAGGGCAGCTCGTAGGCGCCGGGGACCGAGACCTCCTCGACGGAGTCGGGGTCGACGCCGGCGATCTCGAAGCCTTCGCGGGCGCCGCCGAGCAACCGCTGCGCGAGGTCCTCGTAGAAGCGGCCGACGCAGACGCCGAAGCGCAGCGGCGCCAGGGTGCCGCGGTCGTACTCGCTGAACTCCTCCAGGAACGCCCCCGCCTCAGACATCGGCGGCCTTCGCGTCGCGTTCCTCCTCGTCGCGGATCATCTCCTCGTCGAGGGCCAGGCCCTGGTGGTGCAGCGAGTGGCCCATCTTGTCGCGCTTGGCGCGCAGGTAGGCCTCGTTGTGGACGTTCGGCTCGGGCTGGATCGGCACCTGCTCGCTGACCGAGAGGCCGTAGCCCTCGAGGCCGACGATCTTTTTCGGGTTGTTGGTGAGGATGCGGATGCTGGTCAGGCCAAGGTCGCCGAGGATCTGGGCGCCGATCCCGTAGTCGCGCAGGTCGGCCGGCAGGCCCAGCTTGAGGTTGGCCTCGACGGTGTCGGCGCCCTCCTCCTGCAGCTTGGAGGCCTTCAGCTTGTTGAGGAGGCCGATCCCGCGGCCCTCCTGGGAGAGGTAGAGGAGGACGCCCTGGCCCTCCTCCTCGATCATCGCCAGGGCCGCCGCCAGCTGCTCGCCGCAGTCGCAGCGCATGCTGTGGAAGACGTCGCCGGTGAGGCACTCGCTGTGGACACGGACCAGCACGTCCTGCTCGCCGTCGACGTCGCCCTTGACCATCGCCACGTGGTGTTTGTCGTCGACCAGGGAGCGGTAGCCGACCGCGGTGAAGTCGCCGAAGGAGGTCGGCAGGGCAGTGTCGACGACCCGCTCGACCAGCTTCTCGGTGCGGCGCCGGTAGGCGATCAGCTCGGCGACGGTGATCATCTTCAGGCCGTGCTTCTCGCAGTACGGGATCAGGTCCGGGACGCGGGCCATGGTGCCGTCGTCGTTCATCACCTCGCAGATGACGCCGGCCGGGGTGAGGCCGGCGAGGCGGGCGAGGTCGACGCTGGCCTCGGTGTGGCCGGTGCGCTCGAGGACGCCGCCGTCTTTGGCGCGCAGCGGGAACATGTGGCCGGGGACGACGATGTCGCGCGGGCCCGACGCGGGGTCGATCGCTACCTGGATCGTGTGGGCGCGGTCGTGGGCGGAGATGCCGGTGCTGACCCCCGCCGCGGCCTCGATCGTGACCGTGAAGGCGGTCTGCAGCGGCGCCTCGTTCTTGGCCGCCATCAGCTTCAGGCCGAGGCTTTCGCAGCGCTCGGCGGTGAGGGCGATGCAGATCAGGCCGCGCGCCTCCTTGGCCATGAAATTGACCGCCTCCGGCGTCGCGAACTGCGCCGCCATCACCAGGTCGCCCTCGTTCTCGCGGTCCTCGCCGTCACAGACGACGACCATCCGCCCGCGGCGGATCTCCTCGATCGCTTCCTCGATCGTCGAGAACGGGCTCGTCCCGTCCGCGGCGGTCACCGGCTCCTGCTGCGTTTCAGTCTCCTGGCTCACAGTCGCTCCTTTCCAGCCAATGGTCCCATGATCCGCTCCACGTACTTGGCGACGACGTCGCTCTCCACGTTCAGCTTGTCTCCCGGCGCGAGCGTGCCGAGGCTCGTCCGCTCCAGAGTCTCGGGGATCAGCGAGACCTCGATCCAGTCCTCGCCGAGAGCGGCGACGGTTAGGCTGACGCCGCTCAGGGTGATCGAGCCTTTGTCGACCACGTAGCGGAGTAGGTCAGGCGTGACGGCGACGCGAACGCGGCGGGCGAATCCGTCCTCCTCGGCACTTTGCACCTCAGCGACACCGTCGACGTGCCCCTGCACGATGTGGCCGCCGAAGCGGTCCGACGGCTGCATCGCCAGCTCCAAGTTGACCTGAGCGCCCTGCTCCACCCCGCCGAGTGCGGTCACGGCCAGCGTCTGGTTCATCGCCTCGGTCTCGAAGTGATCGTCACCCACAGCGGTCGCGGTCAGGCAGACGCCGTCTACCGCGACGGAGTCCCCGAGGGCGATCTCGGGAGCGAGCGAAGTGGCGATGCCCAACCGAGCGCCATCACCGTCACGCTCCAACGCCAGCACCTCCCCCACGTCCTGGATGAGCCCCGTGAACACCGCTACCAGTCCTTGAAGCGGGCAGTGATCAGCAGGTCGTCGCCGACGGGCTCGGTGCTGTGGGACAGGGGCGTCAGGCGTGCGGGTCCTGTCGCCGCAGGGGACCCCCCACCCCCTGCGGTAGCTAAAGCTTCCTCGGGGGCGGGCCCCCCTACGGCGCCACCCGCACGGCTGGCGTCACCGGCCAGCAGCACCGGGGCTACGAAGGTGCGGGTTTCGTCGATCTCGCCTGCCGCAAGGAAGGTGGTGGCCAAAATCCGGCCGCCCTCCAGGAAGAGGCTCGTGAGTTCGCGGCGGCCCAGGTCGGCGAGTGCCGACCTGACGCGTTCTGCCGGGCTCTCGCCGCTCGCGACGACGATCTCGGCCCCGGCGTCACGCAGGGAAGCCAGGCGAGCGGGGTCGGCGTCGGGACTCGTGACGACGAGCACGGGGCTCTGGTCGAGGGTCTGGAGGAGTCGGGAGGTCACGGGGAGGCGGGCCTGGGAGTCGAAGACGATACGCACTGGCTGGCGTGACTCGCTGTTGGTGGGAGTTTTCCTCGCCATGCGGGGATAACTCCCACCAACACGGTCGGGCCGGGCGGTGAGCAGTGGATCGTCCGCCAGGGCGGTGCCGACGCCGACGGCGATGGCGTCGGATTCGGAGCGCCAGAGGTGGACCAAGGCGCGGGACTCGGGGCCGGAGATCCAGGGGGAGTCGCCGGCGGCGGTGGTGGTTTGGCCGTCGAGGGACATCGCCATCTTCAGGGTCACGTGGGGCAGGCCGGTGCGGGAGTGCTTGCGGAAGGGTTGGTTGAGCAGGCGGGCGGCGGTGGCCTCGGGGTCGGGGGCGAGGTCGACCTGGATGCCGCCGGCGCGGAGGATCTCGGGGCCGCGGCCTGCCGTCTTCTCGCTGGGGTCGTCGGAGGCGATCACGACGCGGGCGATGCCGGCGTCGAGGAGGGCCTCGACACACGGCGGCTGCCTTCCCTGGTGGGCGCAGGGCTCCAGCGTCACGTACATCGTCGCCCCGGCCGGATCCTCCCCGCGCTCCCGACAATCCGCCAGCGCCGCTCGCTCGGCGTGGAGGCCGCCCAGCTCGGCGTGCCAGCCTTCGCCGATAACCTCGTCGCCGCGCACGATCACGGCGCCGACCAGCGGGTTCGGGCTGACCTGGCCCCGGCCGCGCTCCGCGAGCTCCAGCGCCTGCCTCAGGTGCTCGCGATCCACGGTTGTCAGCTGGGATTTCACGAAACCGATTGACTCGTCAGTCAATGAAGTCTAGACACGGGTCGATATGGCAAGGCAGATCAAGGAAGCAGGGAGTGTGGCGTGCTCCGCACGCGAGCGACCGATGCCGCAGATCTGCGAAGCCATATCGCGCCGTGTGCACATGACCGAGCAAGGACGCCGAGCCACGACGCCACATCGGCTCGCGCCAATACGCTGACCAACCCATGAAGCTGATCATCCAGATCCCCTGCCTCAACGAGGAAGCCACCCTCCCGGCGACCATTGCCGACCTGCCGCGGCGGGTCGAGGGGATCGACGAGATCGAGCTGCTGGTGATCGACGACGGGTCGACCGACCGGACGGTCGCGGTGGCGCGGGAGCTGGGGGTCGACCACATCGTCCGGCTGACCAACAACAAGGGCCTGGCGGCGGGGTTCCAGGCCGGGCTCGATTCCTGCTTGAAGCTGGGCGCCGACGTCGTCGTCAACACCGACGCCGACAACCAGTACCGCGGCGAGGACGTCGCCAAGCTGGTCGCGCCGATCGTCGCCGGCGAGGCTGACATGGTCGTCGGCGACCGGCAGGTCGGCCAGATCGAGCACTTCTCCGGGGCCAAGAAAGGGCTGCAGCGGCTGGGCAGCTGGGTGGTGCGGCGGCTCTCCGGAACCGAGGTCACCGACGCCACCTCCGGGTTCCGCGCCTACAACCGCGAGGCGGCCCTGCAGCTGCTCGTCGTCGACAACTTCACCTACACGCTGGAGAGCCTGATCCAGGCCGGCAAGGAGCTGGTCGCGGTCGACCAGGTGACGATTGGGACCAACCCGCAGACCCGCGAGTCGCGGCTGTTCGCCTCGACCGGGTCCTACGTGCGCCGCAACGCGCCGGCAATCCTCCGCATCTATGCCCGCTACGAGCCGCTGCGGGTCTTCGCCACCGCCGCGGCGGTGCTGCTGGCGCTGGCCTTCGCGGCCTGGCTGCCCTTCCTGATCGACTGGATCTTCAACGGCGACAACAGCGGCCACATCCAGTCGCTGATCCTCGGCGCGGTGCTGTTCATCGCCGCCGTGCAGATGTTCGCGCTGGGGGTGATCGGCGACCTGCTGGCCGGCCAGCGGGCGATGACGCAGCGGGTCTTCGAGCGGGTGCGGCGGGTCGAGCTGGCGCTCGGCGTGCCCCCCTCCCACTACGAGCCCGGCAAGCGAGACGAGTAGTGGCCCGGTTCGGCAAGCGCGGCTCGGCCCCGGCCGAGGGCGCCGAGGCGGGCGGAGTCGCCAGCAGCACCGACTACGGCAAGACCGCCAGCTTCCTGGCGGTTGGCGTCGGCCTCACCGGCGTCATCACCTACGCCTACTTCCTGATCGCCTCGCACACGCTCTCCAAGCCCGACTACGGGCAGATCACGGTGCTCTGGTCGGCGGTCTTCATCACGATCTCGACCCTCTACCGGCCGATCGAACAGCTGCTCTCGCGGCACATCTCCGAACGCCGGGTCAAAGGCGAGCCGCTCGGCCAGCCGATGCGGGTGGCGGCGACGATCCAGCTCGGCCTCTCGCTGCTGTTCACGGTGCTGGCGCTGGCCCTCCGCGGCCCGATCGAAAACTCGCTGCTGGAGGGGAACGAAGCCCTCTACTGGGTCTTCTTCTCCTCGGTCCTCTTCTACGCGGCCAGCTACTTCGCCCGCGGCTTCCTGGCCGGGGCCCAGCGCTTCGGGCTGTTCGTCGCCCTGATCCTCTCCGAATCCTGCTTCCGGACGATCTTCGCGGTGATGGTCGCGATCGGCGTCCTCAGCGGCCAGTCGGCGGTCGCGATCGGGGTCACCGCGGCGCCGGCGCTGAGTCTGCTGGTGGTGCCGTTCGCCTTCGCGCGGCGGGCGCAGCGGGAGAAAGAGGCGGCGGAGGCCAGCGCGGCGGCCGAGACGGCACCCGGCGCGCCCGGACGAGAAGCGGAGGACGCGCCGCCTGACGATTTCTCGCTGGCCCACGGCGGCGGCTTCGCGGCGGCGGTGCTGGTGATCATGTTCAGCGAACAGGTCTTCCTCAACGCCGGGCCGCTGATCACCCGCGGCATGCAGGGGGCCGCCGCGGCGGGGTTCATCTTCAACGTGCTGATGCTGGCGCGGGCGCCGCTGCAGCTCTTCCAGTCGGTCTCTACCAGCATCCTGCCCCACCTGACGACGCTGCACCACAGCGACGAGGCCGGCGCCGAGCGCGAGTTCCAACGCACGGTGCGGATGGTGCTGCTGGGCATCGCCGCCTTCACGCTGCTGGTCGTCGCCTGCATCCTCGTCGCCGGCCCGCAGCTGATGCAGCTCGCCTTCAGCAACAAGTTCACCTACGACCGCATCGACCTGCTGCCGGTCGGGATCGGGATGGGCCTCTACCTCGCCTCGGTGACCGTCAACCAGGCCTGCATCGCCCAGGGCCAGGTGCGGCGGGCGGCGCTGCGCTGGTTCGCCTGCGCCAGCATCTTCGTCGCCTGGAACTTCGTGCCGTTGGTCAGCAACGAGTTCCGCCGGGTCGAGATCGGCTTCCTGGTGGCCGCCGGGGTCCTCTTCGCGCTCCTCTACCTCGTCTACCGCCGCCCACGTGCGCGGGCCGAAGACGTGCCCGAGCCGGGCTCTGGCGAGGAGCTCGAGGTTCAGGTGGGGATGCTCGACGAGAACGTCTGACGTTCAGGCGGTTAGTCCGTGAGTGCGACCAGGTTCATTAGGGTCCGCTAATGAGCGGTCATGACGCCGAGCTGATTCTGGTCGCGGGGGCCCTATTGGCCGCTGGCATCCTCGGGGCCCTGCTCGCCGAGCGGGTGCGGGTACCCGGTCTGCTGCTGTTCCTGGTCCTGGGGATGCTTGCCGGCTCCGAAGGCCTCGGCGGCATCGACTTCTCCAACACGGAGCTGGCGCGGACGCTGGGCACGATCGCGCTGGTCCTGATCCTCTTCGAGGGCGGCCTCAGCTCGGGCTGGAAGGAGATCCGGCCAGTGCTGGGGACGGCGGCGTCGCTGGCCACGATCGGGACGATCCTGACCGCGGTGATCGCCGGCTTCGCCGCCAAGCTGATCTTCGAGTTCGACACCCTGGAAGCGATGATCGTCGGCGCCGCGATCGCCGCCACCGACTCGGCGGCGATCTTCGCGGTGCTGCGCCGCTCGACCCTGGACAAGCGGCTGGCGCGCTCGCTCGAGGGCGAGTCCGGGATGAACGACCCGGTGGCGCTGCTGTTGGTGATCGGGTTCATCGAATGGATCCAGGAGCCCGGATTCGGGCTTCCGGAGATGGCGGGGATGCTGGTCCTCAAACTGGGGGTCGGGATCGCGATCGGCGTAGTTCTCGGGCGGCTCGCGGCGGCGGCCCTGAGCGCGGCGCGGCTGCCGACCGACGGGATCTACCCCGTGGCGACGGTGGCGATCGCCGCCCTCGCCTACGGCCTCGCCGAGATCGCCCACGGCTCCGGGCTGCTCGCCACCTACCTGACCGCGCTGGTGCTCGGTTCGGCCAATATCCCCGCCCGGCGCACCGTCGTCGCCTTCCACGAGGGCCTCGGCTGGGTGGCCCAGATCTCCCTCTTCATCCTCCTCGGCCTGCTCGTCTTCCCGAGTCAGCTCGACGAGGTGGCGCTGAAGGGTCTGGCGCTCTCGGCGGTGCTGATCCTCGTCGCCCGACCCGTCGCGACCTTCGTGGCGACCGCCTTCTCGCCCCTGCGCCACCGCGAGCGGGTGATGCTCGGCTGGGCCGGCCTGCGCGGAGCGACGCCGATCTGGCTGGCCACCTTCCCGGTCGTCGCCGGGATCGCCGGCGGCGAGCAGGAGTTCGCGATCGTCTTCTTCGTCGTCGTCACCTCGACCCTGATCCAGGGCGCGAGCTTCGAGCCTCTGGCGGTGAGGCTGGGGCTGACCACCGAGGAACCGGCGCTGCCGCGGCGGCTGCTCGAGTCGGGGCGGATCCAGCGCATGGGCGGCGACGTGATCGCCTACCGGCTGCCGCCGGGCGCGGCCGCCGTCGGGCACCGCGTTCGCGAACTGGACCTACCCCGTGAGGCCCTGCTCAACGTGATCGTCCGCGACGGTGAGGCGGTGCCGCCGCGCGGATCGACCGAACTGCGCGACGGCGACGAGCTGCACATCCTCGTCCGCAGCGAGCTGCGCGATGAGGTCGAGGCGATGACTCACAAGTGGGCCACGGGCCCGATCGGCAAACCGGCGCCGGCGCCTCTGCCCCGCCGCGGCGCCAGCCAGGTCTTCTCGGTGCGGCCGTTGCCGGACGGCATCGAGGCCAAGGACCTGGACGAGATCGACGGCATCCCCGTCCACGCGATCCTGCGCAGCCGCCGCGAGACCGGGGCGCTGATGGTGGCACTGGCCGACGGCCGCTACGCGGTGGCGGGAGGCGGCGTGCTGGCAATCGGGGGGCGGCGCGCCCTTGCCGATTGGTGCGAGCGCCGGGCAGAGCGCCCGTCGGTCGACGACGCCGAGCGCGCCTGGTGGCAAGAGGTCACGGGCGCCCTGATCGCCCGCGGCCACGCGTAGAGCTTCAGCTGGCGCCGGCAGCCGCGGCGATTGCCGTGTAGGCGGCAGCCGGGTCATCGGCGCCGAAGACTGCCGAGCCGGCGACAAAGAGGCTGGCGCCGGCGCTGGCGACGGAGCTGGCGGTGGCGGTGTCGACGCCGCCGTCGACCTCGATCCGGGCGTCGCCGACCAGCCGCTTCAGGCGGGAGACCTTGTCCGGGGAGGACTCGATGAAGGCCTGGCCGCCCCAGCCGGGGTTGACGGTCATGCAGAGGACTACGTCGGCGAGGCCGCGCAGCTCCGAGACCGCCTCGACGGGCGTGCCGGGGTTGATCGCGATCCCGGCGCAGCAACCGAGTTCGCGGATTGCCGCGAGGGTCCGGTTCGCGTGCGGGGTCGCCTCGGCGTGGAAGGTGATCGAGTCGGCCCCGGCCTGGGCGAAGGCCTCGATGTGCCGGTCCGGCTCGGCGATCATCAGGTGCACGTCGATGGCCCCGCCGGCCTCGTGAACCTGATCGGCGATCGAGCCCGCCACCGCCGGTCCGATCGTGATCGGCGGCACGAAATGCCCATCCATGATGTCGACGTGGATGACCCGCGCCCCGGCATCCATGACTTCAGAGACCTGCTCGCCCAAGCGGGCGAAGTCGGCCGAAAGTATGGACGGCGCCACCCGCGGCGCCTCGAGCAATTCCCGCATGCGTTGGCTCACGGCCGGGACCCTACTGAGCGCCTGCGGATGCTCTTAGGCCTCGCGCAACATGGACGACCCGCACGATTGACATTGCAGGTCCTCGGTCTGGCTCATGCGCGCGATCGTCCCATGCTCGCCGCAGTTCGGGCACTGGGAGACGAGCTCGAAGCGGCTCAGGCAGTTGACGCAGCGGAGCCTGCCCGGCAGCTGGGTCGGGCGCAGCCAGGGCTCGTTGCAGTTGGGACAGCGCGCCCGGTTGAGGATGCTGCTGCCGCCTGGATTGGCGTCTGGCGAATCGCTCATCGACTAATCATTGCGTCTCAGGCGGCTGATGAAGAAGCCGGTGGTGCGATCGCGGTCCGGGCGCAGCTGCAGGCAGCGTGGCTCGACGGTGGAAGCGAGGGCCGGGGCGCGGGCGCCGAGATCCTCCAATTCCAGCGGCGGCGCCTGGCCGGCGTCGGCGGTGGCGAGCAGGGCCGCGACCTGGTCCTCGTTCTCCCGGCGGGAGATCGTGCAGGTCGAGTAGACGAGGAC
>CBIHMQ010000030.1:0-14217 GCA_966211075.1 uncultured bacterium | reverse complement strand
GCGCCGCGTCCGCCGCCGCCGGACGCGTGCGGGGGTTTCGCCAATCCCTCCTAGATGGCCTCGAACGGCCCGCGGCCGCGCAGCCGCACCCGCTCGTCTTCGGCGACCTTCGCCTGCAGGTCGGCTTCGGTCATCTCCGGAGCCCCGCGGCGGCGGCGCATCTCGTTCTGCGCCTCCATCATCTGGCGGATGTCGTCGATCTCGTTCTGGGCCTCTACCTCGGGAGAGCGGGTCGGCTTCCAATCGACCAGGTCCGCCGACGTGCCGGGATAGAAGTGGCCGACCACGACGAGGACGCCGACCATGAAGGCGAGCACTCCCAGGGTCCCCAGAACGAAGAGCACCTGACAAGAATACGGTTCATGGCGATGCCCGAGGCCTACGTGATCGAAGCAGTCCGCACCCCGATGGGCGCCTACCGCGGCGCCCTCTCCGGCGCCCGCCCCGACGACCTCGCCGCCCACACGATCGCCGCCGCGGTGGAGCGCAGCGGCGTCGACCCGGAGCGGATCGCCGACGTCTACTACGGCGCCGCCAACCAGTCCGGCGAGGACAACCGCGACGTCGCCAGGATGGCGGCGCTGCTCGCCGGCCTGCCGCACAGCGTCGCTGGCGCCACCGTCAACCGGCTCTGCGCCTCGGGCCTGGAGGCGGTCAACTGCGCCGCCCGCGCGGTCCGCGCCGGCGAGGGCGACTTCTACCTTGCCGGCGGCGTCGAGTCGATGAGCCGAGCGCCGTGGGTGGTCGAGAAGCCCGAGCGCGCCCTGCCGCGCGGCCCGCAGACGATGCACGACACGACCCTCGGCTGGCGGATGATCAACCCGCGGATGGCCGAGCTCGGGGTGTCCACCGAGTCGATGGGCGAGACCGGTGAGAACGTCGCCGAGCGCTACGGCATCGGCCGCGAGGACCACGACGCTTTCGCCCTGCGCAGCCACCAGCGCGCCGTCGCCGCCGCCGAGACCGGCAGGCTGGCCGAGGAGATCGTCCCGATCGAGGCGCCCCGCGGCCGCGAAACGATCCTGGTCGAGACCGACGAGGGTCCTCGCCCGGACGCCTCCCTGGAGAAGCTCGCGGCGCTGCGCCCGGTCTTCCGCGAGGGCGGCACCGTCACCGCCGGCAACGCCTCGACCCTCAACGACGGGGCCGCCTGTCTGCTCATCGCCTCCGAGCGGGGCGCCGAGGAGCTCGGCGCCGAGCCGCTGGCCCGCGTCGTCGCCAGCGCCGCCGCCGGGGTCGACCCCGCCTACATGGGTGTCGGCCCGGTCGAGGCCGTCCCCCGCGCCCTCGCCAACGCCGGCCTCGCCATGGACCAGATCGACCTGGTCGAGATCAACGAGGCCTTCGCCTCGCAGGTCCTGGCCAGCGCCCGCGAGCTCGGCATCGAGGA
This sequence comes from uncultured bacterium, assembly GCA_966211075.1. Taxonomy (GTDB): domain Bacteria; phylum Actinomycetota; class Thermoleophilia; order Solirubrobacterales; family 70-9; genus VAYN01. The sequence continues at coordinate 12,827 of CBIHMQ010000030.1, read as the reverse complement.
GGAGATCCTCAACGTCAACGGCGGGGCGATCGCCCTCGGCCACCCGCTCGGCTGCTCGGGCGCCCGCCTCGCCGGCACCCTGGTTCGCGAGCTTCGCCGGCGCGGCGGCCGCTACGGCGTCGTCACCCTCTGCGTCGGCGTCGGCCAGGGCCTGGCGACCGTCTTCGAATCCGTTTGATCGACGCGGCGAACGCCGCTGAGTAGTCTCACGGGATGAGGGGACTCGGGACACCGGCCCGCCTGGCGGGCCTCCTGGCCTTCGTCTGCCTGGCCCTGGCCCCGACCGCCGCGAACGCGCGGCCGCTCGCCGTCCCCGACCCCGCGGCCCATGCCTCGGTCGTCGGCGGCGCCACGGCGACGATCGAGGAGTTCCCCTCGCTCGCCTACATCCAGGCCGAGGAAGGGCCCAAGAAAGGCTTCGCCTGCACCGGCTCGGTGGTCGCCCCGCGCGTCGTCCTCACCGCCGGTCACTGCGTCGAGGACATCGAAACCGGCAAGCTGACCCCGCTCGAGGACTATCTGGTCGCGACCGGCGTCGCCGACCTCCGCCAGGCCGGGCCCGACAACGTCTTCAAAGTCAGCCGGACGCTCACCTACTCGCGCTTCGACCCCGGCGCCACCCGCGGCGACGCCGGCCTGCTGATCCTCGCCCGGCCGACCGCGGCGCCGCCGATCGCGATGGCGACCGCCGCCGACGCCTCCCTGCTCAACCCTGGCACCCCGGTGCAGATCGCCGGCTGGGGCCTGCAGGGCGGCAACGCCACGTCGGGACCGGCGACCCTGCGATCGACCTCCCTCACCGTCCAGACCGACTCCTACTGCGGCAGCGGCGTCGAGCCCTTCTACCCCTTCTATTCGCCGGCCCTGCAGCTCTGCACCGCCGACCGGCCGGCCCTCGCCTCGGGCGGTTGTTTCGGCGACAGCGGCGGCCCGGCGATCGCCCACCGCGCCGACGGCACCCCAGTCGAGATCGGCGTGATCAGCGCCGGCGGCCCCGCCTGCAAACCGGAACTGCCGAACATCTTCACCCGCGTCGACCGCATCTCCGGCTGGGTGGCGAAATGGATCGCGGCGGTCGAACGGGGAGCCCCGGCGCCGTCGGCTAGCGCCCAGAAGACCGAACTGCCGAAGCTGACGATCCCGAAGGCGAGGACCCTGATCGGCCAGAGCCTGCTCAACGACCTCGGCAACCGCTTCGCCGACGGACAGGGGACCCGGATCGGCTGCGAAAGCAAGGACCGCCTCAGGGTCAAGTGCGGCTTCGCCTGGTTCTACGGCCCCAACGACTACTTCGGCTCGGCGACGGTCTCCTACGCGCTCTCGAAACGCTCGGTCGTCTGGAACGGCAGCTACACGATCCGCTGGGTCAACGACCACTGCTGGTTCGTCCGCGGCGAACGCTCGCGCTGCAAGATCCACACCCGGCGCGGCTAGCCGATCGCCGCCCAGGTCCCCGGCACTGAGGTAGCCTCGCCGCGGTGACGAGCGGTTTCGAAGAGCTGGCCAGCGTCGACGGCAGGATCACCCCCACCGCGGAGGCGACCGTGCCGCTCAAGGACGACGGCCTCTACCGCGGCGACGGCGCCTTCGAGGTCATCCGCCTCTACGCCGGCAAGCCGTTCGCGCTGACCGACCACCTCGACCGCCTCGCCCGCTCGGCGACGGCGATCGAGATGGAGTTCGACCGGGCGGCCCTGGAGCTGGAGATCGACGCCCTGCTAGCCGCCGCCGGCGACGTCAAGGGCCAGCTGCGCCTGATCGTCACCCGCGGCGGCCGCCGGATCGCCGCCACCGAGCCGATTCCCGACCACGCCGAGACGCTCAACCTCGCCACCGTCACCTACTCGCCGACGATCATCCTCAACGGCGTCAAGTCGCTCTCCTACGCGGCCAACATGGAGGCGAGCCGGATCGCCCGGGCGCGCGGCGCCGACGAGGCGGTCCTCGTCCAGCCCGACGGCACCGTTCTCGAGCCGCCCACCTCGGCGGTCTTCTGGGTCTCGCCCGAGGGCGGCCTGCGGACGCCCGCGCTCGACAACGGGGTGCTCGAGTCGATCACCCGCGACCGGCTGATCAAGGCCCTGCACGTCGAGGAGGGCGTCTGGGACGTCGAGGATCTGCGCGCCGCCCGCGAGGCCTTCCTCGCCTCGACCACCCGCGAGATCCAGGCGGTCGCCGCGATCGACGGCCGCCAGCTGCCGGAGGCGCCGGGGCCGCGCACCCGCGAGGCCCAGGAGGCCTTTGCCGCGACCCTCGGCCGCGAGCTGCGAGAACTGTGACGACAAGGGACAGGGGGACGAGATGGACTTCCAGTTGAGCGACGAGCAGAGGCTGATCCAGGAAACGGCGCGCGAGTTCGCCGACAAGGAGATCCTGCCGCGGGTCCGCGACAACGACCGCGCCGGCCGCTTCGACCGCGAGCTCGCCACCAAGATGGGCGAGATGGGCTACCTCGGCGCCCCGGTCGCCGAGGAGTACGGCGGCCGCGGCCTCGACTACATCGGCTACGGGCTGATCGTCGAGCAGATCGGCCGCGCCGACTCCTCCGCCCGCACCGTCGTCTCCGTGGTGACCTCGCTGGTCGGCGGCTCGATCGAGCGCTGGGGCACCGAGGAGCAGAAGCGCGAGTGGCTGCCGCGGCTCTGCTCGGGCGAGTCGCTCGGCTGCTTCGGCCTGACCGAGCCCGACACCGGCTCGGACGCCGCCAACCTCCGCACCCGCGCCACCAAGACCGACAGCGGCTGGTCGATCAGCGGCCAGAAGATGTGGATCTCGCTCGCCAACCACTCCGACGTGGCGCTGATCTTCGCCCAGACCGACCCCGAGAAGAAGCACCGCGGGCTCGCCTGCTTCCTGGTCCCGACCGACAGCGAGGGCTTCACCACCCAGGAGATCCACGGCAAGCTCGGCCTGCGCTCCTCCGACACCGCCGAGATCTCCCTCGATGGCGTCGAGGTCCCCGACGAGGCGATGCTCGGCGAGGTCGGCGACGGCTTCAAGGTGGCGATGAGCGCCCTCGACAACGGCCGCTACAGCGTCGCCGCCGGCTGCGTCGGGATCTGCGACGGCTGCGTCGACGCCTCGGTGGACTACTCGAAGGAGCGCAAGCAGTTCGGCGTTCCCCTGGCCCGCTTCCAGCTGGTCCAGGAGATGATCGCCGACATGATCCTCAAGCGCGACGCCAGCCGGATGCTGGTCTTCCGCGCCGGGGTGCTGAAGGACGAAAAGGTGCCGAACACGATGGAGACCTCGGTGGCGAAGCTCTACGCGACCGAGGCCGCCGTCGAGTGCGCCAACCTGGCGATCCAGGTCCACGGCGGCTCCGGCTACGTCGACGACTACCCGGTCGAGCGCTACCTGCGCGACGCCCGGGTCACCACCCTCTACGAGGGCACCTCGCAGATCCAGAAGCTGATCATCGGCCGGCTGGCGACGGGGGTCAACGCGATGCTCCCCTTCGAGGAGAGCTGAACCGCTTGGGCGGGCTGGTCGAGACCACGGTCGACGAGCGCAACGTCGCCCTACTGCGCCTCAACCGGCCCGAGGCGCGCAACGCCCTCTCGGCCGAGATGCGGGCCGAGATCCTCGCCGACCTTGAACGGCTCGACGCCGACCCCGAGGTCCGCTGCATCGTCCTCGCCGGCTCCGAGAAGGTCTTCGCGGCCGGCGCCGACATCCGGGCGATGGCCGAGCGCCCGCTCGACGCCCCCCCGGACCCGGCCGGGATGGTGTTCTGGAAGGGCATCGCCGCCACCGAGACGCCGCTGATCGCCGCCGTGGCCGGCTTCGCCCTCGGCGGCGGCTGCGAGCTGGCACTGGCCTGCGACATGATCGTCGCCGACGAGAAGGCCCGCTTCGGCCAGCCGGAGATAACCCTGGGGATCATCCCCGGCGGCGGCGGCACCCAGCGCCTCGCCCGGGCGATCGGCAAGCAGCGGGCGATGGAGTACGTGCTGACCGGCCGCCTCTTCGAAGCCCCAACCGCCCACGAGTGGGGCCTCGTCAACCTCGTCGTCAAGAAGGGACGCTGGCTACAGGAGGCGCTGGAGCTGGCCCACACGATCGCCGCCCGGGCGCCGCTGGCGGTTCGGCTTGGCAAACAGGCCGTGCTGGCCGCTGAGGAGACGACGCTGATCCCGGGCCTGGAGCGCGAGCGCGAGCTGTTCGAGCGGGCGATGAGCACCGAGGACCGGGTCGAGGGCATGCAGGCCTTCCTCGAGAAGCGCGAGCCGAAGTTCGAGGGCCGGTGAGACCGTGACGGCCTACCGGGTCGGCGTCCTCGGCGCCGGCACGATGGGCGCCGGGATCGCCCAGGTCGCGGCCCTGGGCGGCCGCGAGACGCTGCTCTACGACGCCTTCGAGGGCGCCGCCGAGCGCGGCGCCGCCCGCCTCGCCGAGGCGCTCGCCAAGGGCGCCGCCCGCGGCCGCTGGAGCGAGGCCGAAGCCGAGGCGGCGCGCCCCCGCGTGCGCCCCGTCACCGACCTCGAGGAGCTGGCCGGGTGCGGGATCCTGATCGAGGCCGCCCCCGAGGATCTCGCCCTGAAGCGCGAGCTGTTCAGCGCCGTCGCCGCCGTCTGCGGCCCCGAGGCCGTGCTCGCCTCCAACACCTCCTCGCTGCGCGTCGCCGAGATCGCCGCCGGGGTCCCCCACCCCGAGCGCGTCGTCGGCATGCACTTCTTCAACCCGCCGGCGCTGATGAAGCTGGTCGAGGTCGTCGCCACTCCCGAGGCCTCCGAGGCCGCCCTGGCCGCCGCCACCGAGCTGGCCGAGGCGATGGGCCGGACGCCGATCCGGGCCAAGGACAGCCCCGGCTTCGTCGCCAACCGCCTCGCCCGCCCCTTCTCGCTGGAGTCGCTGCGGATGCTCGCCGACGGCCTCGCGCCCCCGGCCGAGATCGACGCGACCGTCCGGGGCGCCGGCTTCCGGATGGGCCCGTTCGAACTGCTCGACCTGATCGGCCTCGACGTCAACCTCACCATCGCCCAATCCTTCTTCGCCCAAGGCGGCGAACCGGAGCGCTGGCGCCCCAGCCCGATCCAGGAGGCGATGGTCGCCGCCGGCCGCCTCGGCCGCAAGAGCGGCCACGGCTTCTACGACTACGACGGCGCCGAGAAGACCCCGGCCGACCTGGCCGCGGCCGTTGGTGGGAGTTATCCCCGCCTGGCGAGGAAAACTCCCACCAACTCGGCCGCGACCAGCCCCACCGTCCTCGACCGCCTCTTCGCCCAGATTGCCAACGAGGCCGCTTTCGCGCTCGAAGAGGAGGTCGCCTCGCCGGCCGACATGGACACGGCGATGCGGCTCGGCTTCAACTGGCCGCGCGGCCCGGTCGAGATCGGGCAGGAACTCGGCGCAGCGCGAGCCGTCGAGATCCTGGCGGGGCTGGAGGCCGAGAAAGGCGCCGCATACGCGCCGGCGCCGCTTCTGCGACGCGGCCAACTTTGACCCCAGTCGGCTGGGGCGAAACCGGAGATCGGCTCCGCTAGCCGGGCCGCTCCCCGCTCAACCTCATCATCACTTCGTCCGGGTAGCACCAGCTCCAATCCTCGCCCGGCTCGGCCGAGCGGATGATCGGGTGCCCGGTCTCCCGCCAGTGGGCGGTCGCGTGCTTGCCCTCGGAGTTGTCGCAGCAGCCGATGTGGCCGCAGCTCTGGCACATCCGCAGGTGCACCCAGCTCATCCCCAGCTTCAGGCACTCCTCGCAGCCGTCGACCGGGTCCGGCAGGTCCAGCAGCTCAACCGCGTCGAGGTGGCTGCACTCGGCCATGACTAGGGCCCGGTGGCGATCTCCGCCGGCTCGCCGCCGGGGAACCAGTGCGCCTCGACGGGCGGCGGGCTGTCGCGCAGGAAGCGCTCGGCGTCGAGCGCGCCCATGCACCCGGTGCCGGCGGCGGTGACCGCCTGGCGGTAGGTGTGGTCGACGACGTCGCCGACCGCGAAGACGCCGGCCAGGTTGGTCCGGGTCGACCCGGGCTCGGTGACGATGTAGCCGTCCTCGTCGACCTCGACCTGGTCCTTGACGACCTCCGAGCGCGGCACGTGGCCGATCGCGACGAAGGCGCCGGTCGCCTCGATTTCCTCCTCGGCGCCGGTCTCGGCGTGGCGGAGGCGGATCTTCTCCAGTTTCCCGTCCTCCCCGGCGACGAACTCCTCCGGCACGTAGGGGGTCTTGAGGCTGATGTTCTCTTTGTCGCGGGTCCGCTCGAACATGATCTTCGAGGCGCGGAACTCGTCGCGACGGTTGACGACCGTCAGATGCTCGGCGAACTTGGAGATGAAGATCGAGTCCTCCATCGCCGAGTCGCCGCCGCCGACCACGATCACCTCGTGGCCTTTGAAGAAGGCCCCGTCGCAGACGCCGCAGGTGGAGACGCCGCGGCCGGCCAGCTCCATCTCGCCGGGGATGCCGAGCCGTTTCGGCTCCGCCCCCATCGCCAGGATCACGGTCTTGGCGCGGTGCTCCTCGTCGCCGAGGAAGACCTTCTGGATGCCCCCGTCGGAGAGCTCGACCCGGTCGACGTCGTCGGTCACGAAGCGGGTCCCGAAGCGCTCGGCCTGGGCCCGGAACTGGCCCATCATCTCCGGGCCCATGATCCCCTCGGGGTAGCCCGGGTAGTTCTCGACGTCGGTGGTGTTCTGCAGCTGCCCACCCCACTGGAAGCCCTCGAAGACGAGCGGCTCCAGGTTGGCGCGCGCGGTGTAGAGCGCGGCGGTGTAGCCCGCCGGCCCCCCGCCGATGATGATTACGTTCTCGACCTTCTTCGAATCAGCCATATCTCGCCGCCTGGAGTCTAATACTTTACTTTTTATAGTACCGCCCGCCGCAGACGGCCGCAATCACCTGACGGCCGGCTCGAGGTCGGACCTGCCCTTGCCACCGCGGTCGATCGGCAGCCCCTCGTCTTCCCAGCGGTGAACGGTCTTGCGCAGCTGCAGGAAGGCGATCACCCCGGGCGGGATCGGCATCCAGAAGGCGATCAGGCGAAAGGTCAGGATCGCCGGGAAGACCGTCTGCTCGGGGATGCCGAAGAGAACGAAGGCGCCGATCATCCCGGCATCGACGGCGCCGACCCCGGCGGGGGCCAGTGGGAAGAGATTGGCGACCATGCCGAGGAAGAAGCCCTGGACGACGACGGCCAGCGGCACGTGGGTGCCGAAAGCGTGGAAGGACGCCCAGAGGACGCCGATGCTGGCCGCCCAGAAGCCGGCCGCGCCGAGCACCGCGAGGCCCCCGCGAGAGGGGTGAGCGAAGAGGCTGAGGGCGAAGCGGAACCCCTCGGCCAGCGTCTCCGGGACTTTGGCGGCGGTGTGGAGAAACGCTTCCGCCCGTTCGCCGTGCGCGAAGTGGGAAAGGCGGCTCTCGAGATCACGCGGGATCAGCGCGATCAGGGTGCCAAGGATCAGGAACACGCCAGCGACCGCGGCTGGGACGATCGTCAACTCGACCGAGTTCTTGCCGTTGAGCACGCCGGTGCGCAGCAGGACGCCGAAGACGATCAGGGCGATCGGGTAGAAGGCGTACTGGAGGGAAAGGAAGGCGACCATGCGCCGGGCGACGTCCCGCCGCCCCATCCCCGCCTTGCGGAGCGCCCAATAGGTGAGGGCGATGCCACCGGCCCCACCGGCCGAGAAGAGCCGGGTCGCGGCGACGCCGGCCATGTTGATCTCGTAGGTCTCGACCCAACGCAACCGCAGCGCGTCGCCGCCGACCACCGCCTTGAAGAGGGCGATGTAGGTGGCGAAGGCCAGCACGCTGAAGCCGATCGCGACGGCGATCCAGAGCGGGTCGGCCTCGTCGAGCCGGCTCAAGGCGTCGCCGAGCCCGACCAGCTTCGGGACCAGGAAGTAGATGACCAGCAACAGAGCGACGACGACGATCAGCGTCTGCACGAGGCGCCGGGTGGTGAAATGCGGCAATTCGCCGCCGCGCTCCGGGCGATCTACGGTCTCCTCGCGGCGCTCGACTGCCGCCTTGCCGTTCGCCGAGTGATCCTCAGGCACCCCGGGGACGCTACTTGCTCGCGATGCGCTCGAAGCGCTGCAGGGCCCCGTTGACCCCCAGAACCAGGGGTTCGGCGAGCTTCTCGCCACGCCTCACGGCGGCAACCAGGAAGGCCCCGGCGATCAGATCGGTCACGTAGTGCTCGCCGAGATAGACGAGCGCGAAGCCCAGCGTCGACGCGTAGCCCCAGCCCAGCGCCCCCTCCTTGCGTCCCACTTCCGAGAGCGAGAGCGCCGCCTGGACCGACGTCGCGAAGTGCAGCGACGGCATCGCCGCCCAGGGGTTGCCGCCGAGCGCCTCGTACATCTTCGGCCAGGCCGAGCGCCAGGTCCCTTCGCCGACCTCGACCATGATCCGCCGCACCTCTTCGTCGGTCACTTTCTGCTCGGCGGCCCACCAGGGTGGCGCCGTCGGCACCGCGAAGTAGACGACGCAGCCGAGGTCGAAGACCGCCGCCATCTGCCGCGCTGCCCGCGGGAAGCGCTCGTTGTCGCGGACCAGGACCAGGGCCAGGGCCAGGTAGGGCTCGACGAACCAGAGCCAGTGCGTCCAGGCCAAGACGCGGTTGAGGGCCCCGACCCCGGGCCGGCCGGCGAGCGCCCGCTGCAGGCGCACGTTGGGCAGCTGGCCGCCGCCGATCAGGCGGTCGACCCGGATCGGGTAGCGGCTGCGCAGGCGCGCCCGCAGCCGCTCGGGCTCGTCGTAGGGGATCTCGTGGACCATCGTGAAGGCCCACATCTGCATCGCGAAGAGGGCGACGTCGCGCTTCTTCGAGCGCGGCTGCAGCACGGCGACGGCAAGCGGGCCGACGGCACAGGCGGCGACCGTGACGGGGACCGGGATGCGCAGCCGCTTGCGCAGCAGCGGCACCGCCACCGCGGCGCCCAGAGCGGTCAGGGCCCCGGCGCGTACCGCCACCCGTCGCGCGTTGGATGGCCGGGGGCGCCGCCTCATGGGTCGGCGAGTATAGGTAGGGCAGGATCGGCCCGAGCCGCGCGTGGCGGGACGAGAGGGCGGCTGACGTCCGAGTCGTGATTAGAATGGCCGCGCTTTGACGCCCCACTCCCCTGGCGCTGACCAGATCGACACGCTCTTTTGGATTGGCTTCGTCGTCGCGACGATTGTCGTCGTCGCGATCAACGTCGCGCTGCTCTACGCGGTCCGCAAATACCGCTCCGAGCGGGGTGCCGAGCCGCGCCAGGTAACCGGCGGCCGCAAGCTGCAGTTCCGGGTCGGCGCCGTCCTCACCGTCTTTGCCGCGCTCGTCTTCATCGTCAGCATCGTCTTCACCGACAAGGCCCGCGAGGTCCCGGCCACCGGCGGCGCCGGCCTCGCCTCCGCCAAGGAAGAACCGCTGAAGATCAAGACCACCGGCCAGCAGTGGATGTGGCGCTACGACTATCCGAACGGCGCCTTCTCCTACTACAAGCTGGTCGTCCCGGTCGACACCGCCGTCGAGCTCGAACTGCACTCCACCGACGTCGTTCACACCTGGAACGTCCCCGACCTCGCCGGCAAGCGCGACGCGGTTCCGGGCAAGACCAACAACGTCAGCTTCCGCGCCGATGAGGAAGGCGCCTTCGAAGGTGCTTCCGCGACCCTCTCCGGCCAGGCCTACGCGGCGATGCGGACCGAGGTCGAAGTCGTCTCTCCCGAGGCCTACGAAAGCTTCCTGGAGCAGCAGAAAAGCGACATCGAGGCGGCCCAGGACCGCGTCGTCGGCCTGATCGAAAACGGAGAAGTGCCATGAGCGACTCCCCCCGTCCCGAGCTCGTCGTCGAGGGCTTCCCCGGCAAGCCCCGGCCGCGCTGGATCGAGCTCGTCACCAGCGCCGACCACAAGGACATCGGTCGCCTGCTGATCGGCGGGGCGCTCGGCTTCCTCTTCGTCGCCGTCGTCGAGATGCTGCTGATGCGCCTGCAGCTGGCGATCCCGGAGAACTCCTTCCTCTCCCCGGTCGCCTTCAACCGGATGCTCTCCACCTACGGCGCCACGGCAATCTTCTTCGTCGCGATTCCCCTGGTAATCGGGTTCTTCTACTACGTGGCGCCGCTCCAGGTCGGCGCCCGCGGGACCGCCCTGCCGCGGCTCGGACAGCTGGGTGCGGCGCTCTTCGCCGCCGGCGCCGCCGTCCTCTACGCCGCCTTCATGTTCACCCCCTCCGAGGCCGGCGTCAATCCCCTCTCCCCGCTCACCGAGCTGACCTTCCTCGCCAACAACGGCGTCGACGTCTGGGCCACCGCCACCGGCCTCGCCACGCTCGGCTTCGTCTTCCTCTCGATCGACCTGCTGACCACCCTGCGGCGGTTGCGCGCTCCGGGCATGGCCTGGCGGCGGGTGCCGATCTTCGCCTGGGCCGCCACCGTCGGCTCCTGGCTGATGCTGGTGATCGGCCCGGTCCTGCTCGCCGCCCTGACGATGCTGATGATCGACCGCAACTACGACGGCGTCTTCTTCGCCGACGGCGCCGGCGGCGCGCCGCTGCTCTGGCAGCACCTCAGCTGGATCTTCTTCACCGGCAGCTACATGCTGGTGCTGATCTTTGCCCTCGGCGCGATCGCCGAAATCGTCTCCGCCTTCTCCGGCAAACCGCTCTTCAACCGCGCGACCGTGATGGCCTCGCTGGCCGCGATCGCGGTGATCGGCACCCTGGCCTGGATGCAGAACATGCTGACGGCGCCAATCGGGATCGGCTGGATGTATTTCGCGATGCTGATGTCGCTGGCCCTGATCGTCCCCTTCGGCCTCGTCGTCTTCAACCTGATCGCGACCCTGGTTGGCGGGGTGCTGCGGATGCGGGCGCCGCTGCTGTTCGCGGTCGGGGCGATCTCGATGATCTCGATCGGCCTCGCCTCTGAGATCTCCCACTCGATGGTCGCCGCCGCCTGGCAGCTCAAGAACACCACCGACTCGACCGCCGCGACCCACTTCGCGCTGGTCGGCGGCGCCGTATTCGGCGGCTTCGCGGCCCTCTACTACTGGTTCCCGAAGATGACCGGACGGACGATGGGCGAGTACCTGGCCCGCCTCTCCTTCTGGACGATGCTGGTCGGCATTCTTGTCGCCTTCGTGCCGATGTTCTTCGCCGGCGGCCTCGAGGGCGAGGTGATCGACGCCTACAAGTTCTTCAACGGCGACGGCGTCGACGGCTACAACCTGATCGCCTCGATCGGCGCCCTGATCCTCGCGATCGGGATCGTCATGACCCTCGTCAACGCGATCCTGAGCCGCGTCAACGGCGCCAAGGCCGGTCACGACCCGTGGGGCGGCGACTCGCTCGAGTGGTTCACCCTCTCCCCCCCGGAGCCGCACAACTTCGACGTCCTCCCGGATGTCCGCAGCACCCAGCCGATGCGCGACATCCGCGCCGCGATCGCCAACCGCACCGCCCGCGAGGAGCGGGCGGCCGGCGAGCGCCAGCCGGTAGCCTGAACGCCGCATGAGCGGTGCCCATTCTGCGACTCTCGCGCGCCCGCAGGCGCCTTCGGTCCTTCGCGACTACCTGACGCTGACCAAGCTCAAGGTCCAGTCGCTGCTGCTGTTCACGACGGTGACGACGATGTACGTGGCCGGCGACCCCTCGCTGGGCCTGATCCTCCTCACCTGCCTCGGCGGCGCCCTCTCGGCCGGCGGCGCCGGCGCCATCAACCACGCCGTCGACCGCGACATCGACCGGACGATGGCCCGCACCGCCGACCGCCCGGTCGCCTCCGGTCGCGTCTCCCCGCGGGCCGCGATCGCCTTCGGCGTCCTGCTCGAGTGCGCCTCCTTCCTGCTCCTTGCGACCACCGTCAACCCCCTGGCGGCGACCCTCTCGCTCTTGGGCTTCCTTGGCTACGTCTTCGTCTACACGCTCTGGCTGAAGCGGACGACGCCGCAGAACATCGTCATCGGCGGCGCCGCCGGGGCGATGCCGCCCCTGGTCGCCTGGGCAGCGGTCACCGGCGGCCTCAGCGGCATGGCGTTCTTCCTCTTCGCGATCGTCTTCTTCTGGACCCCGCCCCACTTCTGGGCCCTCTCGCTGCTGATGAAGGACGAGTACGCCAAGGCCGGCGTCCCGATGCTCCCGGTCGTCCGCGGCGAGACCGAGACCCGCCGCCAGATCCTCCTCTACACGATCCTCCTCTACGCGGTCACCCAGCTCCCCTTCTGCGCCGGCGGCCTCGGCATCGCCTACGTGATCCCCTCGATCCTCCTCGGCGCCGTCTTCATCTACTTCTCCACCAAACTCCTCCGCACCGGGGATCGGCGCTGGGCACTCCGCACCTACCTGTTCTCGCTCGCCTACCTGGCCTTGCTGTTCTTGGCCATGGCGATCGATTCGCAGCTGTAGCGAGCCCCAACTACTGCAAAGGGCTCGGGCGCCCCTGCTGGGGGACCCTCTCCCGGAGACCGTCGCGCAGCTGTGACGCACCTGGTGCTGCGAAGCGTCGCCGCTTGAGCCTCCGTGAGAGGGTCCCCCAGCAGAGTCAACGGAACGTTCGCGGCAGGTCGTCACGAGCTGCCGGTGGGTCGGTGACCCAGGGCGCAGGGTGGGATGGGACGTCAGATAGGGACCCTCGCCAGCGTGAGTGGAACCGCCACCCTGACACCGGGGAGGTTGATGAAACGGCCCCTCACCACCGGCGCTTGTGCTTGCCGCCCCACTAGTGATCGGCGATTTCTGTCGGGTGCCTGCCGAGACGACGGTCGCTGGTCGTCCGACGAGAGCGGTCGGGGATCCGGGGGTCACTCCCACGGAGGCTCAAGCGACGACGCCCCGCAGCACCAGGTGCGTCACAGCTGCGCGACGGTCTCCGGGGGAGTGACCCCCGGATCCCCGATC
>CBIHMQ010000029.1:0-14270 GCA_966211075.1 uncultured bacterium | reverse complement strand
GGCGGCGGCGCGGCGGGCGCCCCGCCCCCCCCCGACCGCTCCTCGTCGGCCGAGTCCTCCCCAATCTCACCGAGGTCCGGCGCCGGCCGGTCGCGCCGCAGCAGCCTGCCGAACAGGCCGCGCTTCTCGGGCTGCGGCAGCGCCTCCGGCATGCCCTCCCGCTCGCGCTCCCAGCCGAGCCGCTCGGCGCGCGGGGTGCAGAGCTCGCAGACGTCGCGGCGGCCGGCGGTGGAGACGTAGCGGCGGGTCCGCTCCCCGGCCAGGATCGTCCGACCGCAGACGGCGCAGGTCTCCTCGTCGCTCACCGGGCCAAAGTTAGCAACGCCGACCGCGCCCCGATCGCGGCGCCCGCGCGGCGCAATCAGCCGTGCTGCAGACGCGACTTCAGTCGCATCACGGCCTTGGTGTGCAGCTGCGACACGCGCGACTCGGTGACGCCGAGGACCTCGCCGATCTCGCGCAGGGTGAGGTTCTCGTAGTAGTAGAGCGCGACGACCAGCTGCTCGCGCTCCGGGAGCGAACCAATCGCCTCCGTGAGGCGGTCCTTGATCTCGCTGCTGTCGAGCGCCTCCTGCGGGTCGGCGGCCCCGTCGTCGGCGATCGTGTCGAGCAGCGATACCTGGTCGCCGGAGCTGTCGGAAACGGTCCACAGCTCGTCCAGCGCGTAGACGGAGGAGTTGGCGATTTCCAGGAGAGCCGACTGCAGTTCCTCCTCGGTCATGTTCAGCTTCGCCGCCAGCTCGGCCTCGGTCGGGGCCCGCTGCAGTTCGTGCTCGAGTTTCGACTGCGCGGCCTCGATCTCGCGCGCCCGCGAGCGCACCGAGCGGGGCACCCAGTCCAGCGAACGGAGTTCGTCGATGATCGCGCCGCGGATGCGGGTCATCGCGAAGGTCTCGAACTTGATCCCTCGCTCCGGCTCGAAGCGCTCGATCGCGCCGATCAGGCCGACCAGGCCGTAGGAGATCAGGTCGGCGTCCTCGACGTGCGAGGGAAGGCCGGCGCCGAGTCGGCCGGCGACGAACTTGACCATCGGCGAGTAGGCCACGACCAGCCGCTCGCGCGCGGTGCCGTCGCCGTCGTCCTTATAGCGACGCCATAGATCCCGCAGCTCGACCTCTTTTACCCCGGCTTCCATGCCTTCGCTCGATTCTATGGTCGTTTGCGCGTGTCCGTGTCACGCTCGTGGATGACTGGCGGCGTAGGTGTCCCGCAACCGCGCCGCGTCGACGCGGGTGTAAACCTGGGTGGTCGATATCGAGGCGTGTCCGAGAAGCTCCTGAATGGTACGCAGGTCCGCCCCGCCCTCGAGCAGATGAGTGGCGAATGAATGGCGCAGCGCATGCGGCGAGACGCCGGCGGCCATCGCCGCCTCACGGGTCCAGAGCCCGAGGCGGCGGGTGACGTCGGAGTTGGAGAGGCGCCGACCGCTCTTGGAGAGGAACAGCGCCGGCTCGCGCGGGTCGGTGGTAAGGGCGTGGCGGCCGCGCCGCAGGTAGCGCTCCAGGGCGTTCCGGGCCGGGTCTCCGAAGGGCAGGAGCCGCTCCTTGGAGCCCTTTCCGAGAACCCGCAACGACTGGTGTTCGAAGTCCGGCGAGCCAGCGTCCAGGTTGACGATCTCCTCGCAGCGCAACCCGCAGGAGTAGGCCAGCTCCAGCATCGCCCTGTCGCGCAGCTCCAGCGGCGTCCGCGCCGGGATCCGCTCCAGCAGGTCCCGCATCTGCTCGACCGAGAGCACCTGCGGCAGCTTCTCGGCCCGCTTCGGGCTGGAGACCAGCTCGGCCGGGTTCTGCCCGACCCGCTCGGTCCGGACCAGGAACCCGTAGAGCCCGCGGATCGAGGCCAGCTTCCGCGACACCGTCGCCGGCGCCGCCCCGGCGCTGGAGAGCCCCGCCGCGAACCGCCGCACGTCCCGGTACCGCAGGTCGCCGGGCCCCTTGCCCTGGCTCTCGGCCCAATCCGCGAAAGCACCGAGGTCGACCCCGTAGGCCCGCCTGGTCCGCTCGGCAGCGCCGCGGGCCATCAGGTCGCGGTCGTAGTCGGCGAGAGCGTCCCTCCAGTTCACGAAACTGGATTCGCCATGTCCTCCCTCCGTCCTCTCAGCGGGGCGAGAACCAAGCAGGTCAAGGAGGAACGAGGGAGCGTGCTCTGCACGTCACCGAGCGACGACGCCGAGATGGGCCGGTTCTCGCCCCGCTCAGCCGATGAAGATGGGGGTGCCGACTTCTACCTGGTCATAGAGTTCTTCGACGTCGGGGATCGCCATGCGGACGCACCCGTGCGATGCGGCGCTGCCGAGTGAGCTGGTTTCTTCGGTGCCGTGGATTCCGGCGCCTTCGAAGATCGCCAACCAACGGGCCTTGATCGGGTTTGACGGTCCCGGCGGGATCACCTGCCCGGCGAGGCTGCCGGCCCAGTCGGAATCCGGGACGTGCCAGGTCGGGTTTTCTTCCATCGCCTGGATGGCGTAGAGGCCTTCCGGCGTTTCCAGGCCTTCCTGGCCGACCGCGACGGTGTAGGTCTTGGCCAGCTTCAGGTTCTTCCAGAGCCGCAGCGTGAAGTTGGCCCGGTCGAGGGTCAGGTAGGACGGGTACTCGGCGGCGACTTCGCTCTTCGTCACCTCCGGCTTGACGACCTGGACGTGGGCGGTGATCGTGCGCGGCGCCCGGGCGGTCAGCACCGCGGCTTCGAGGTCTTTGGTGAGCAGGTTGTCGCGCAGCTTGCGGCCGTTCTCGCCGGCCACCACTTCGAGGGATTCGGCGCTCGGTTCGACGCCGGCGTTGCGCGGGTCGCGGTTGAGGTCTTCGGCCACCTGGCGGACGAAGCGGTTGATCGCCGGCTGCGAGTAGGCCACGTCGGCGGAAATCCCCTCATCGACCTCGCCACCGCTGACATAGCGGACGAGGCGACCGGGGAAGCCGCCCTCCTGGCTGTCGGCGACCGCTTCTTCGACGGCCCGATCGATGTCGGCGCGCAGTTTCAGCTCCTTGCCGGGCAGCGTCCAGCTGCGCTCGCGGAACCTGACGTCGAGGGAGCCCCGCAGCGGCGCCAGCAGCTGCTTTCGCACCGCGGCTGCGGCTTCGGCTTCGTCCATGCCTCCGACCGCGACGCCGGCGACGGTGATCCCGTCGGCGATCTTGTCCTTCTGCGTCGTGTCGTACGCGTAGGCGCCGCCGACCAGCATCAGCGCAATGACGGCGATGCCACCTACCGCGATCCAGCCCTTGGTTCCCATCGTCTCCTAATCGACCTCGACTTCGCGTCGACCCGCACGCGTCCAGTTGCGAAAATTCTAGGCAATCGGATCATTCGCCCAGCCAGGTTAAGTTCCCTGCAATTTCGCGGTTGCACCGGTCTTATCGGCAGCGCGGCGGATATCTTTCGCCCCGTGCAGTCCAAGGATCAGGTCAGGGCGGAGGTTTGGAAGGCGATGGACCGCGAGGGGGTCTCGCGGTTTCCGGGTGCCGAGGGGCGAATCCCCAACTTCGCCGGCGCCAAGCTGGCGGCCGAAAAGCTCGCCAGCCACAGGCTCTGGAAGCGCGCGCGGGTCATCAAGGCCAACCCCGACTCGCCGCAGACCCACGCCCGCCGGATCGCGCTGGAAGAAGGCAAGACGGTGATCATGGCGGTGCCGCGGCTGCGCGACCCCCACCCCTTCCGGGTCCTCGACCCGAAGAAGCTCTCCAAGGCGGCGGTGAAAGAGGCGGCGACGATCAAGGGCGCCCTCAAGCACGGCCGCGTCGTCGCCCTCGACGACCTGCCCGAGGTCGACTTCGTCCTCTGCGGCTCGGTCGCGGTCAACCTCAATGGCGCCCGGATCGGCAAGGGCGGCGGCTACCACGACCTCGAGTACGGGATCCTGATCGACGCCGGCAAGATCGACGATCACACCACCGTCGCCACCACCGTGCACCCGATTCAGATCCTCCGCAAGCACCTGATGGTCACCGACCACGACCTCCCGGTCGACATGATCGCGACGCCGCGGGCGGTGATCGAACTCGACCGCCAGTACGAACGGCCGCGAGGGATCCTCTGGGACCACCTGCAGCCGCCCCAGATCCGCGAGATCCCGATCCTCGAACGCATGGGGTATGCCTGAGGCAGCCCCCCTCGACCCGCGCATCGCCACCGGCCGGGATTACGGTAACCCCGATCCCGAGTGGCGCAAGATCGAGTGGCGCCAGCACTTGCACCGTCTCTCCCTGCCCGGCGCCGAGGTCAACTACGCCGAGATCGGCGAGGGGGAGCCGATCGTCTTCGTCCACGGCCTCTCCGGCTGCTGGCAGAACTGGCTCGAAAACCTCCCGCACTTCAGCCGCGGCCACCGCGCCATCGCCCTCGACCTGCCCGGCTTCGGGGCCAGCCCGATGCCTTCCTGGCCGATCGAGATCCCGGCTTACGGCCAGCTCCTGCACGACTTCTGCGAGAAGCTCGGCGTCGAGCGGGCGACCGTGGTCGGCAACTCGATGGGCGGCTTGGTCGCGGTCGAGGCGGCGACGGCGAACCCGGGACGGTTCGACCGCCTGGTGCTCGTCTCCTCAGCCGGGATCCTCAACACCTGGAGCCCCGAAGAGCGCGCGACCGTGACCGCCTGGGCCTGGAAGCGCTTCGGCCCCTACTACTACGGCGGCGCCCGCTTCATCGTCTCGCGCCCGCGAGCGCGCCGGGCCGTCTTCGGTCCGTTCTTCCGCTACCCGGAGCGGCTCGGCGAGGAGCTGCTGCTCGAGCAGATCCTCGGCGGCATGCAGCGCGCCGACGGCTTCGAGGAGGCGCTGCGAGCGACCCTCCACCACGACGTCCGCGACCGTCTCGGCGACATCGACGTCCCGACCCTGGTCCTCGCCGGCCTCTCCGACCGGGTGATCCCGGTCGCCGCGGCGATCAGCTACCACCGCCGCATCCCCCACTCCCGCCTCGAGGTCTTCGAGCGCACCGGGCACCTGCCCCAGCTGGAGCGGCCGCTGCGGTTCAACGCGATCCTCGACGAGTTCATCGCCAGCTAAACGGCTGGCGCTTATCGGCGTTCTCGGTCGCTCGCGCGCGGAGCATGCCACGCACCCTGCGTCCTTGATCTGCTTGGCCTTTAGCTCGTGACCGCGCCCGATGAAGCCGAGCTAACCGTCGCCGCGTACTTGGCCATGACGCCGCGGGTGTAGAGCGGCTCGGGCGAGACGTACTCGGCGACCCGTCGTGCGATCTCCTCGTCGGAGAGCTCGACGCCGAGCCGGCGCTCGTCGATGTCGACGGTCACCATGTCGCCCTCGCGGATCGCCGCGATCGGGCCTCCCTTGGCCGCCTCGGGAGCGACGTGGCCGATCATCAGGCCTCGGGTGGCGCCGGAGAAGCGACCGTCGGTGACCATCGCCACGCTCTCGCCGAGCCCCTCGCCGACGATCGCCGCCGTCACCTGAAGCATCTCCCGCATGCCGGGGCCGCCGACCGGCCCCTCATTGCGAATCACGACGATGTCGCCGGGATCGATCCGCTGCTCCTTGACGGCGCGGAAGCATTCTTCTTCGGACTCGAAGACGCGGGCCGGGCCGGTCTGCCGGCGGCGCTCGGTGCCGGCGACCTTGACCACCGCTCCTTCGGGGGCGAGGTTGCCACGCAGGATCGCCAAGCCCCCTTCGGCCTTGAGTGGATCGTCGAGCGGCCGCACGACCTCCTGACCAGGCTTCTCGGTCACGGCCGCGGCCTCCTCGGCGATCGTCCGGCCGGTCACCGTGAGCGCCTCGCCGTGGAGGATGCCGGCGTCGTCGAGCCGCTTCAGGATCAGCGGCACGCCGCCGGCGGCGTAGAGGTCGGTGGCGACGAAGCGACCGCCCGGTTTGAGGTCGGCGAACAGCGGCGTCGCCCGCGAGATCCGCTCGAAGTCGTCCATCGTCAACTCGATGCCGAGCTCGTGGGCGAGGGCGATCAGGTGCAGGACGCCGTTGGTCGAGCCCCCCGAGGCGCAGACGCAGGCAATCGCGTTTTCCAACGACTCGCGGGTGATCACCCTGCTCGGCCGGATGTCCTCGGCGAGGACGTTGATGACCAGCTCGCCGATCTTCTCGGCGACGGTGTTCTTGTCGTCGTCTTCGGCCGGAACCATCGCCGAGCCACCGGCGCTGATCCCCAGCGCCTCGAAGGCGCAGGCCATCGTGTTGGCGGTGAACTGGCCGCCGCAGGCACCGGCGCCGGGGCTGACGACGCCCTCCATCTCGTTCAGTTCCTCGTCGCTCATGTCGCCGGCGTTGTGGGCGCCGATCGCCTCGAAGATGTCGAGGATGGTGACGTCGCGGCCGTGCCAGTGGCCGGGGGCGATCGAACCGCCGTAGAGCAGCACCGAGGGGACGTCGAGCCGGGCCAGCGCCATCGCGCAGCCGGGGATCGTCTTGTCGCAGGCGCAGAGGGCGACGATCGCGTCGAACTGGTAGCCGCGCGCCATCAACTCGATCGAGTCGGCGATCACCTCGCGGCTGACCAGCGATGCCTTCATCCCCTGCGTGCCCATCGTCACCCCGTCGGAGACGGCGACGGTGTTGAACTCCATCGGCGTGCCTCCGGCCGCCCGCACCCCCGCTTTGACGTGCTCGGCGAGCCCGCGCAGGTGGAAGTTGCAGGGCATCGCCTCGGTCCAGGTGTTGGCGATGCCGATGGTGGGACGGTTGAGCGCGTCGTCGTCGAACCCGACGCCCTTCATGTAGGCGCGCGCGTGGGCGCGATCGGGGCCGTCGAAGACGACGCTGGAACGGGGTCGCGGGAGGGCGGTCTTGGCGCCGTTCGTGCTCATGGGCCGAAATCTACTGGGCCGGTCACGGCCGAATCGGGATGCACTCGGCGGGAACGATGTCCGCGGCGCGCCCGCGGATCCCCAGGGCGTCGACCGGGCCCGGTCCGCCGCCGATCTCGCGGAGTCCCTGGGCGACGGCCCGCGAAGCCACCACGCGCGCCTTGCGGGCGGCCAGCAGCGGCTCGTCCCCGTGGGCGAGGAAAGCCGCCAGGGCCGAGGAGTGAGTGCAGCCGGAGCCGTGGGCGGCGCCATCGGGGTGGCGCTCGCCGGGAATCTCCACCATCCGCTCGCCGTCGAAGAAGAGGTCGACCATCGCCTCGCTGTGGCCGCCGGTGACGACCACGGCCTTTGGACCCGGCGCGTTCGGCCCCATCGCCTTCGGCCCCAGCTCGAGGACACCGCGAGCCAGATCCGCTTGGGTCGCCTTCTTCCCCAACCCGGTCAGCGCGCGAGCCTCGGGGAGATTGGGCGTGACGACGTGGGCTTTCCAAAGCAGATCGGCGACCAGTGCTTCTTTCGTCTCCCGGTCGAGCAGCTCGGCACCGCTCTCGGCCACCATCACGGGGTCGATCACCACTGGCGCCAGCGCGATCCCGATGTAGGTGAGCCCGACCGCGACCGCATCGATCGTCTCTGGGGAGCCCAACATGCCGATCTTGACCGCATCGACTCCCCGATCCTCGGAGATCGCCAGGATCTGGTTGAAGACCATCTGCGGCGAGACTGCCTCGACCCGCTCGACGGCGCGGGTGTTCTGCGCCGTGATCGCGGTGATCGCGGTCATGCCATGAACGCCGCAGCGGGCGAATGCCTTCAGATCGGCCTGAATGCCGGCACCGCCGCCGGAGTCGGAGCCGGCGATCGAGAGGACGGTTGGGATGCCCTGTCTTGCCATTCCCTCAGCCTATTGAGCCATCTGACGGGACAACGAGCATCGTCCGCGAGTAGATACCCAGGGGCGTGCAGGCGAGGTAGCCGAGCAGCTCCAGACGGGCCAGGGCGGCGGCAACCTCGCTGGCCGGCAACCCCAGCGCGGTGGCGGCCCCGTCGCAGGTGGCCGCGCCCGCCTCGACCGCGGCGAGTACATCGCGGAGCCCTGCGTCGAGCGGAGCGCCGGCCCGGTGCAGCCGCCGGGCGCCCGGCCCCAGCATCGCGTCGAGCACGTCTTGGGCGTCGCGGACCACGCAGGCGCCGCCGGCGAGCAGGTTGTTGGGACCCGCCGAGGCGCGCGAGGTGACCGGGCCCGGCACGGCGCCGAGATCACGACCGAGGTCAGCGGCGAGGTCGGCCGTAATCAGCGAGCCGGAGCGGGCGGCGCCCTCGACGATCACGGTCATCCCGGCCATCGCCGCCATGATCCGGTTGCGGGCAGGAAAGGTCCAGCGCCACGGCGGCGCCCCCGGCGGCAGCTCGGAGATGACCAGGCCTTTTTCGCAGACCTGCCGCCAGAGCGAGCGGTGCGCGGCCGGATAGGCGGTGTCGGGGCCGCAGCCGAGCACGGCGATCGTCGCCCCGGTCTCGAGGGCACCGCGGTGGGCGCAGGCGTCGACGCCGAAGGCGAGCCCGCTGACGACGACGAGGCCGGCACTCGCCAGCTCCCGGCCCAGATCGCGGGCGATCTCCCTCCCGTATGAGGTGGCGCGGCGGGCCCCCACCACGGTCACCGCCCCGTCTTGGCGCAGGTCCGCCAGCAGGCGGCGGTCGCCGCGGCCAATCAGCGCCCAGGGGGCGTCGAGGGCGTCGCGCAGCGAGTTCGGGTAGACCGAGCTGTGCTGGCAGCAGGCCCAGCAGTCCGCCGCTTCGAGCTCGGCGGCCAGCTCGGTCTCGCCTAGAGCCTCGATCCGGCCCAACAGCTCGTCGGCCACCTTTGGGGCCGCCGCGGCAAGCAGATCCTCGTTGGAAAGGCGGAGCAGTTCCGGCGAGCGCGCGCCCGGCGACCCGGTGGCGATCTTCTCCACGTAGGGGCCGAGCAGGGCGAGCAGCCAGGACCGCCGCAGACAGTCGGCGCAGGCGAAAGGAGCGCTATCCACGGTCGCGCCTCCGCAGTTGCAGGGCCTGCGCCATCTGCGCCTCGTCGATCGTCTCGGCGGCCTCGAGGTCGGCGAGCGTCTGCGCCAGGCGCAGGGTGCGGTCGTGGGCGCGGCCGCTTAGGCGCTGGCGCGCGTAAAGCTCGGCCAACAGCGCCGCGGCGGCCGAACTGAGGGCGCAGGCGCGAGCCTCGGTCGGCGTCATCTCGGCGTTGCAGCGACCGGGACCGAGCCGCCGCTCCTGCCGCTCGCGGGCCGCGACGACCCGGGCGCGAACGTCAGAGGAAGCCTCGCCCGGCCCGCCGCCGATCTCCTCGGCACTCGGCTGCCGAACCGCGGCGAGGATGTCGACGCGGTCGGCGAGGGCGCCGCTGAGTCGGCCCTGGTAGCGCTGCACGTCGTGGGGGGCGCAGGTGCAGTCGGGGTCGATTTCGCCACGACCGCAGGGACAGGGGTTGGCGGCGGCGATCAGCATGAACCGGCAGGGCAGGGTCTGGCGGGCGCCGGCACGGACGATCGTCACCTCGCCGCTCTCCAGTGGCCCTCGCAACGCCTCCAGGGCATCGCGGCGGAACTCGCAGAGCTCGTCGAGAAAGAGGACGCCGCGATGCGCCAGGGTCACCTCGCCGGGACTGGCCTGACTGCCGCCGCCGACCAGGCCCGAGGCGCTGATCGTGTGGTGCGGGGCCCGGAACGGCCGCCCACCCCGCAGGGTCGCCTCGAGCCGTCCGCAGGCGCTGGCGATCCGGGCCACCTCCAGCGCCTCGCAACCCGCCAGCGAGGGCAAGATCGAGGGCAGGCGGCTCGCCGCCAGCGACTTGCCGGCGCCCGGAGGGCCGACCATCAGCAGGCTGTGCCCGCCGGCCGCTGCGACCTCGAGAGCATGGCGTAGGTGCGGCTGGCCGCGCAGGTCCGCCAGGTCGGGCGCGCCAGGAGCGCCGTCGAGCCGCAGCGGCAGGGCAGCCGGGCGGCGCGGCTCCCACTCGCCCTCTGCGAGCTGCCCGAGCCGGCGCACGCTCTCCAGTGGGATCACGTCGATCCCGTTCGCGAGCGCCGCCTCGGGGCCGTTCTCAGCCGGGAGCGCGATGGCCTCGGCGCCGTCCTCGCGAGCCGCCTCGGCGATCGTCAGGGCACCGTTTACCGGCCGAGCCGCGCCGTCGAGCGCCAGCTCGCCGACCAGGGCGATCCGCGAGAGGGCCGGCCAGTCGAGCTGCCCTGAGGCACTCAACAGCGCCGCCGCGATCGCCAGGTCCATCCCCGGACCCGCCTTGCGCAGGCTGGCCGGCGCCAGGTTGACGACGATCCTCTGCAACGGGAACTCGAAACCGCAGTTGACCAGCGCCGCCCGGACCCGCTCGCGCGCCTCGCGAACGGCGGCGTCGGGCAGGCCGACGATCGTGAAGGCGGGCAGGCCGCGGTGGACGTCGACCTCGACCCGTACCGGGCGGGCGGCGATGCCGTCGAGCGTGAATGTCCGGGCCGTGGCGAGCACGACGACGACGCTACGGAAGGAAATTTCACGCGTGGGGCGCTAAATCGAAATCTTGCGGGTCAAAAGAGGGGCGAATCTGTAACGCCCGGGCCCTTGGCCCAAAACCAATGACCGTCGCCCGCCAGAACCTGGGCCGCCAGGCCGAGAATCTCGTCGCCCGCCGCCTCGACGCGGCCGGCTGGCAGCTGCTCGCCCGCAATGCCCGCACCCGCCATGGCGAGCTCGACATCGTCGCCCGCGACGTCGACGCGCTGGTCTTCGTCGAGGTCAAAGCCGGCCGCCGGAATGCCGCCTACGGCCCCGAGCGTCCCGCCCTCGCCGTCGACCGTCGCAAGCAACAGCGCATCCGCCGCCTCGCCGCCGCCTGGCTGGCCGACCACCGCGACGCGCCCCACTGCCAGACGATCCGCTTCGACGTCGTCGGCGTCACCTTCGACCGCGGCCGGGCGACCGCAATCGAGCACATCCGCAACGCCTTCTGAACATGCAAGCTGGCGTGCCTGACCAAGCAGCTCAAGGACGAGCGAGGGAGTGTGCTCTGCACATGACCGAACGAGGACGCCGAGATGCGCCGCGTCAGGCGCGTCAGAGGCTCAGCTGGCTATAAGCCACAGACTGGAACGAGCGGCGGTGCAGCGGCGAGATGCCGAGCTCCTCTATCGCCGCGCGGTGCTCCGGGGTGGAGTAGCCGACGTGCTCCTCGAAGCCCCAGCCGGGATGGCGCTGGGCGGCTTCGCGCATGTAGCGATCGCGGGTGACCTTGGCGACCACCGAGGCGGCGGCGATCGCGGCGCTGGTGCCATCGCCTTCGACGACGGCGCGATGCGGGACCGCGCAGCGCTTCAACGGGAAGCCGTCGGAGAGGCAGATCGCCTCGGCGGGCGGGTCGAGCCGTTCCAGCGCCACCGAGAGCGCTTCGAGGTTGGTCACGTGCAGGCCGCGGCGGTCGATCCCCGCAGCGCTGCGGACAACCACGCTGACCCGGGCGGCGGCGCGCAGGACGGACGGGTAGATCTCCATCCGCCGCTCCTCGAGCATCTGCTTGGAGTCGTGCAGGCCGGCGAGGGCGCGGCGGTCCGCTCGGGAGAGGGTCTCGTAGTCGATCAGGACCGCGGCCGCGACCAGCGGCCCGGCCAGGCAGCCCCGCCCGGCCTCGTCGGTGCCGGCCACGTAGCGGCTCTCGAGCCCGCGGTCGAAAGCGAAGAGTCGCCGGCTGCGGGCCAACCGCCGACGATGCAGCTTCCCCGGCTTAGAGGAGGCCGACCCGGTCGGGGGGCCAGTAGGTGGCAAAGGCCTTGCCGATGATCCAGTCTCGGGGAACCGGTCCCCAGAAACGGCTGTCGTCGCTCGCCCCACGGTTGTCGCCCATCATGAAGTAGTGGTCGGGTGGAATCGTGATGGTACGCGGCATGTTGCAGGCCGCGGCGCTTCCGCAGGGGTTCGTGTATGGCTCATCGGTCTTCTCGACGCCGTTGACGACCGGGTGGCCGTCTTTGACCGAGAGCGTGTCCCCCGGCCCGGCGACGATCCGCTTGATGAAGTTCTGGCTCGACTCGGCTTTGGTCGGCTTCGGACAGGCTTCGCCCGGCTTCGGCATGACGCCGCATTCGGTGCCGTTGTCGGCACCCGCCGGCGGATGGAAGACGACGATGTCCCCCGCCCCCGGGTCGGTGAAGTGGTAGATGAAACGGTTGACCAAGACCCGCTGGCCGACATCCAGCGTCGGCTCCATGGATTCCGAAGGGATCTGGTACGGCTTGATCAGCCAGGCCTGGATCGCCAGTGCCAATCCCAGGGCGAGCGCGACTATGACGACTAGCTCGACAAGCCCGCCGCCTTTGGACGTCGGCTTCGGGACCGCGAGTTTCAGGCCTTGCCCTCGTCGGAGTCGCCGGCCTCCTCGGCCGGCGCCTCGTCCTCGGCATCCTCAGGCGCTGCGCTGCTGTCCTCGGTCTCCCCGGCCGCGGGCGCCTCGGCGTCCGCCTCTGCCACTGCCTCAGTCTCGGCCTCAGGAGTCGCCTCCTCGGCGGCCTCTGCCTCCGGGGCCTGCTCGTCAACGGCAGCTGCCTCCTCGGCCTCGGCTGCCGGCGCCTCCTCGGGCGTCTCGACGGCGCCGACGACCTCGTCCTGGGTGGCGCCCTCGGCGTCGGTCGCCTCGACCTCGGTGGGCGCCGCGGAAACCATGTCCTCGTCGATGCCCCAGCGCCGCTCGGCGACGCGGGCGGCCTTGCCGATCCGGCCGCGCAGGTAGTAGAGCTTGGCGCGCCGCACGTCGCCGCGGGCCGCCACCTCGAGTTTCTCGATCTTCGGCGAGTGCAGCGGGAACGTCCGCTCGACGCCGACGCCGAAGGACTGCTTGCGGACGGTGAAGGTCTCGCGCACGCCGGATCCCTGACGACGAAGGACGACGCCCTCGAAGACCTGGGTTCGCTTCCGGCTTCCCTCGATCACCTGGAAGTGGACGCGGACACGGTCGCCGGGAGCGAAGGAGGGCAGGCCCTTCCTCAGCTGGTCGCGCTCGATTTTGTCGATTACGGAGCTCATGTCGTGACGAGAAAAAACCGCCGGACCCGGGTGCGGGAACCGCGCGGTGGCGGAATGGTAGCTACTCGGCGCCTGTTTCGAACTGCTCGGCGCGAATCCGGCTCTGCGCGAGCCGCCACTGGCGCACCTTCTCATGGTCCCCGGAGAGCAACACCTCGGGCACTCCCCACCCCCGGTGGACCGGCGGGCGCGTGTAGTGCGGGTACTCGGGCATGCCCTCGAGGACCTGGCTGAAGGACTCCTCGACCGCCGAGTCGGCGTGTCCGAGGGCTCCCGGCAACTTGCGCATCACCACGTCGGCGAGCACCATCGCCGGCAGCTCGCCGCCGGCGAGGACGTAGCGGCCGATCGAGACCTCGTCATCGGCGAAGTGCTCGTGGACGCGCTCATCGAAGCCCTCGTAGCGCCCGCAGAGGATCGCCAGGTGCGGCTCGGCGGTCAGCTCGTCGGCCAGCTCGTCGTCGAGCAGGCGGCCGGTCGGGGTCAGCAGGACCCGGCGCGGCTGCTCGTCGTTCGGGTATGCGGCCCGCAGCGCCGCGTCGACGACGTCCACCCGCAGCACCATCCCGGCGCCGCCGCCGTAGGGCGAGTCGTCGACCTGGCCGGCTTTGAGCGGCGTCGTCTCGCGGTAGTCGAAGAAGCGCAGCTCGTTGCCTTCGCGGACCGCGTTCTGGACCGAGCGCTGGGTCCGGAACCAGTCGAAGGCCTCCGGGAAGAGCGTGAAGACGTCGAGCTTCAATCGAGAATGTCGACGATGACGCGGCGGTCGATCCGCACCGCGGCCGCCTTGGCAATGGTCCGGATCGCGTTGGCCACGCGCCCGCCTTTGCCGATCACCCGCCCGAGGTCGCCCTCGGCGACGGTCACCTCGTAGACGAGGTCGCCGTCCTCTTCGAGCTCCTCGACCACGACCGCCTCAGGGTCCTCGACGAGGGCCCTGACCAGAAACTCGATCAGCTCGGTCATCTAGCTGCCGGAGGCGGCGATGCCTTTGGTGCGGAGCAGGCCCGCCACCGTCTCCGAAGGCTGGGCGCCGTGCTCGAGCCAGTGGCGCGCGCGCTCCTCGTCGATCACGATCGTCGAGGGCTCGGTCTGCGGGTTGTACTGCCCGATCGTCTCGATCGTGCGGCCGTCACGCGGGGAGCGTTTGTCGGCGACGACGATGCGCCAGATCGGGTTCTTCTTCGAACCCACTCGTCTGAGTCTTATCCGTACAGCCATTCGGACGGGGCAGGTTACAGAATCGGCGGGCCGCCGGCCTACCGTCGCCGCATCTTCGGGCGCGGAGCCCGTGGCGAACCGCCCATCATGTGGGCCAGCTGCTGTTCGTTCGGCATCTTGCCGCCGCTCATCGAGCGCATCAGCTTGCGCATCTGGTCGAACTGTTTGATCAGCTGCTTGACGTTCTGGACGCGGACCCCGGAGCCGCTGG